>JAPLKR010000118.1 GCA_026387965.1 Fusobacteriota bacterium
TTGGCTGCAGCTTAGTGGTTAGACCTATTTGGGAAGAGTATACACCTAAATATGGGGAAAAATTGATAGTTATTGATCCTAAAATGGCGTTTGGAACAGGAACTCATGCAACCACAGCTCATTGCCTTAGATTTGTTGAAAAATATGTAAAAGTAGGAGATAGAGTACTAGATATTGGGACAGGATCTTCTATTCTTTTGGTGGCTTCCAAACTCTTTGGGGCTAGTAAATTGATTGGCGTTGATATCGATGAGGAGGCACTGCTTAGCGCAGAAGAAAATTTAAAGCTTAATGGAATTTCAGATTATGAACTTTCAACTTCATTTAGTGATTCTAGATCGTATGATGTAGTTATTGCCAATATTATTTGTGAAGTCCTTATCGATTTGTTCAATTCAATGGTCAATAAAATGCAAAAAAATGGATTGCTTTTTTTATCTGGAATATTGATAGAAAAAACGGGTAAAATGGAAGCTATAATACTTCATAGCAAACTTGAAATTGTAGAAAAAAGCATAGAAGATGGGTGGGTTGGTTATGTCTGTAAGAAAAGTTATTAAAGAGGCGTGTATTGAGGGGATAGAACAGGCGTCTTTGGCAGAGAAAAAAGGTGCTCAAAGAATTGAGTATTGCGCAAATTTAAAAGAGGGTGGAACTACTCCAAGTTTTGGGGAACTTAAAGTGGTGCTTTCTAAATTACATATTCCGGTTGCGGTAATGATAAGACCGAGAGGTGGAAATTTTTGTTATTCACCCCTTGAAATAGAAGTTATGATTGCCGATATTACTGAATTTAAAAAAATAGGTGTGAATCATTTCGTTTTTGGTGTATTAACTAAGAGTAGAGAAATCCATAAAAAAAATACAAAACGTTTAATTGAGGCGTGTAAGGGTTCAACAGTCACCTTTCATAGGGCTTTTGATGATGTTAAGGATCAATATTTAGCCTTAGAAACATTAATTCAACTTGGTTGTCACAAAGTGCTTACTTCAGGGGGGGAAGAGCGCGCAATTTTAGGAAAAAAAAAGTTAAATAAGCTCATTTTCCAAGCAGGTTCAAGAATTACTGTTATTCCTGGAGCAGGAATAACAGCTCAAAATATTGAGAAATTTTTATGTGCAGTACAGTGCTGTGAAGTTCACGGCACTAAAATAGTATAAAGAGAGAGAGAAATGGGACAGAGAAAAATCAAGAAAACAATCAAACAAAAAAAAGAAAAATTCGAATTTACCTCTGAATTTAGAGAAGAACTATTTATCTTGATAAAAGGAAAAAGAACGCCTGAAGATATCGCGAGTGAATTCGTAAGTAAAGAGATTATCCCCAATGAGAAAGTGAATGAAGTAATAAGTATTATTTCTAAATATAGACAAAAAAAGAGAACCTTTGGAAATATTTTAATGGTAGTAGGGGCAATTGGGTTTATTGTAGGTTTATATTTTACGCTTTTTAAAGGTAAACTATTACTGATGGCCATCGTGGGGATAATTGTTATCATTGCAGGATGGATGTTTAAAAGCAAATAGATCGAAATTTAATAAATATTAACTATCAATATAATACCGTACGTGCTATAATATAGAGTAGTTTAAAGACGAAAAGAGGTATTAATGGAAAAATTTAGAGAACTCAACATTAGTGAAGAAATAATTGCGCAGTTAGAAAAAAAAGGATTTGAAGAGCCGACCCCCATTCAAAAGATGTGTATTCCTGCTTTAATAGAAGGAAAAGGCGATATTATTGGACAAGCTCAAACAGGCACAGGTAAGACAGCTGCTTTTGGTATTCCAATTCTTCAAAACCTTGACAAGAATGCTAAACACGTTCAAGCAATTATTTTGGCACCAACGAGAGAACTTGTTATTCAAATTACAGATGAACTGAGCTCAATTAAAGGAAGTATTAAAACTTCAATTTTACCGGTGTACGGTGGCGCTTCAATCGAGAGACAAGTGAATCATTTAAGACAAGGTGTAGATATCGTAGTTGGAACACCTGGTCGTGTTATTGATATGATTAACAGAAAAGTGTTAAAATTGGATAAAATATCATACTTTATTCTTGATGAAGCAGATGAGATGCTTAACATGGGATTTATTGAAGATATTGACTTGATTTTAAGTAGCACAAACCAAGAGAGAAAAATTCTTTTCTTCTCAGCAACCATGCCAGACCAAGTGCTTCATATTGCAAAAAAATATATGAAGAATCAAACAGTATTAAAAGTGGAAGCAAACAAATTAACAACAGATTTAACCAATCAAATCTATTTTGAAGTAGAAGAGCGTGATAAGTTTGAACTTCTTACACGTATGATCGATTTAGAGCCTGAAATTTATGCGTTTGTATTTTGTAGAACAAGAAATGAAGTAACGGAGATTACCGATAGACTTGTTGATCGTGGATATGATGTAGATGGACTTCATGGAGAGATTGCACAGCGCCAACGTGAAATCATTCTTAAGCGTTTTAGAGGAAGACAACTTAATATCATCGTTGCAACCGACGTTGCAGCACGCGGAATTGATGTTGCGGATTTAACACACGTTATTAACTACTCGATCCCTCAGGATCCTGAGAGTTATACACATAGAATCGGCAGAACAGGGCGTGCAGGTAAAGAGGGTACGGCCGTAACTTTCATTACGCCAAGAGAGTACAGAAAATTATCGTTTATTCAACGTGCAACAAAAACCGATATTAAAAAAGCGGAGATTCCGACAATTAAACGTCTTATCAGAATCAAAAAAGTTAAGATTAAAAAAGACATCGAAGCTACATTAGAATTAAAAGGGTATGAAAATTATTCTGATATCGCTGCAGATTTATTAGCGACACATGATCCACAAGAGTTAGTATCAGCTATTTTGAAATATTCGCTAAAAGATGAGCTTGATGTTGAAAGATATACTGAAATTCGTGAAGTGAAAAAACAAGATAGAGATAGTCGTGATTATAGAGACTCAAGAGATTCAAGAGGAAGAGATTCCCGCGGGTCAAGCAGTAGAGATAGTCGTGATTTTAGAGAATCAAAAGATTTTAGAGAGTCAAGAGACCGTTTTAGAGATTCTAAAGATTCTAGAGATTCAAGTCGTCGTTCACCAAGAGAGATGGGTGACGAGATTCTAGATAATCATACAAGACTTTTTATCGCTATGGGTAGACGAGATAATGTGAATAAAGGAAGTTTGAAGAAAATCGTTCAAAGAAAAGTAAATATTTCTGAAGATGAGATTAAAGACATTGCCATTCAAAACGAGTTTTCATTTATTACTTTACCGTATGCAGTAGCTGAACAAGTGGTTAAAGCATTTAAAGATGAGACAATAGATGGAAAGCCAGTTATTGAACGTGCAAAAATGCGTGATAATGATAAGCCGAGAACTGAAAGAAAAGAAATTTCTGACAGATTTGAAGATAGAAAAGGTCCAAGAAAAAAATATTAGTAAAAAGAGTGTACTCACATATGTGAGTACGCTTTTTATTACATACTAATTATGTGCTAGCAAAGAAAAATTAATGCGTGTTTTAAAAAAACGTGATAAGAACAAAGTCCATGAAATATAGTGACATAAAATATTAAAAATTAAATGGGAGAAAGAATGATTGAAAATAAAAAAGCAATAGTGATAGGAAAAGGAAATTTTTGTATAACATGTATAGAAATTTTAAAAAGCCAGAGTTGGGAAATTATAAGTGTTGTAGCTTTTGATGATAAACTTAAAATCTACTGTTTAATGCACAATATAAACATAATCAACATAAAAGAAATTGAAAAAATTGATCAAACAGAATATTATTTATTTAGTATTTTTAATCCTGAGATTATTAAGAACAGTATATTAAAGTTAAAAAACAATATTTTAACAGTTAATTATCACGATAGTTTATTGCCAAAATATGGTGGAATTAATAGTACTACATGGGCAATATTAAATGACGAAAAGGTACACGGGATAACATGGCATATAGTTAGTGAAGGGATTGATGAAGGGGACATATTAGTACAAAAAGAAGTTATAATTGAAGAAAATGATAGTGCGTTTGATTTAAATATGAAATGTACTAAAGTAGGAATTGAAGGATTTTATGATTTGCTAAATATGATAGAGAATGAAAAACTAATAGGAAAGAGTCAAAATTTGACTAAATCAGAGTATTATGGATTAAATAAATTGCCATATAATTACGGAATAATTTCTGCAGATACAAATAAAAGTTTAGTAAAAAAATTAGTTAGAGGTTTGGGTTTTAAAAAAGGATATGATAATCCAATCACAACAATAAAATGTTATGTAAACGGTAAATTTTGTATAATTGCAGATGATATAAATGAAAATAAGAAAAAAAATGATGAAAATCATCATTTTTTAGATATATACGGAAATTTTATAGATGATGTAATTGTATTTGATGATTCAGAAAATATAAAGGTTTCTATTGATCAATTGAACAAATTATCAAAAATAAGAATAAGCGAATATAATTTCGTAAAATATTTAAATAGATATCGCCCATTACTAGAGAATAATAGTGATTTAATTATAAATAGCAGAAACAAATTGAAAAACAATAAGATTATTAAAAAAACTTATGTGGATTTTAAGGAACAATTGATAGTTTTGCAAATTATATTTTCAAGATTGAACACCGATGAATATGTAATCCCAGTTTATAAATTAAACGAAGAATCTACAATTTCAGAAAAATTAACTCAAGATTTTGGAGTATTATTTGTAAAACAAAAAAATCTTGAAGACAGTTTCGAAGAAATTTCATTAAAATTTGACAAAAAAAACCCTATGAAAACGATATCTAAGGACTGTTTATATAGATATAATTTTAAGTTTCAGTCTGGTGTTTGTATAATAAATAGTGATGAAATAAAGAGTGAAGGGGCTTCGTTAGTAATAAAAATTAAAGATGGAACGACGGAATTTAACTATACAAATGAAAATGCAAAAATTGTCGAAGTAATTTCAAATTCATTTGAATATTTAATTAAAAGAGTAAAGGAAATTAGAAATAATAAAACAAAAACTTCTTGCATCCCATTAATCAATGAAGAAGAATTCAGGAAAATTATTTACGAGTGGAATAATACAGAAGCGGATTATCCAAGAGATAAAACAATTCAAGAGATGTTCGAAGATCAAGTATCAAGAACGCCATATAACATAGCAGTAGTGTATGAAGATACAGAATTAACGTATAGAGCGTTAAATGATAAAGCAAACCAGCTAGCACACTACCTAAGAAGAGAGTACTCGATACAGGGAGATGACTTAGTAGCATTATGCTTGGATAGAAGTGAGTTGATGTTAGTAAGTATCTTAGGGGTATTGAAATCAGGAGCAGGATACGTACCGATGGATCCAGAGTATCCATTGGATAGATATTCTCATATCTTAAGTGATACTAAAACAAGGGTTGTGTTATCAAAT
>JAPLKR010000069.1 GCA_026387965.1 Fusobacteriota bacterium
CGCCACTCATGAAAATGGAAAGATTTTCACTAAAGAGGGAACTTTAGCAGGTTCCGCTCTTACCATGATTGGTGCGGTAAAAAATTGTGTAAAATATACCACTATTTCATTTAAAGAAGCTATTAGAATGGCAACAATATACCCCGCAAAAGCTTTACATATCGACCATTGTCTTGGAAAAATACAACCGGAATACATTGCAAATATTCTTATCTTAAATCAAGATTTATCCATTGACAGTGTTATTCATAAAGGCAATGTTGAAAAATTAATATAAATGAGAGTCCCAACCAACATGGCTGGGACTTTTTTTGCTCAATGTCAAAAAAACCGAAACTCTTCGCACTCACATACCACAGAAAAGTTCTGATTAGTTCCTTTTTTCTCTTTTTATCCACATAGTATTGGCTAAAAGTACTCATCCATTTCTATCTATTCAAATCCGCTAAACTCGTATTCTTGGATTAATTTTTTGTTTTGGCCGTGTAATCGCTGGTAAGGCACTTGAATCTTGACCGATTTTAGTCAGACTCGTGTCAATTTTATATTGAATAATTTTGCTTTTTTTTTCATTTTTTAGTATAATATATACACTAGTACAAAAAATGAGGTGTGATATGGACAGATTGAAACGAAAAAAACTCATACGAGCTTTGATACAAAACCAACAACTAGGTTCTCAACATGAGTTAATGGATGAGTTAAAAAAACAAAACATCATTGTAACTCAAGCGACACTGAGTAGAGATATCAATGAGCTTGGTATTAAAAAAATCAAAAATCACGATGGCTTCAAGTATGTTTTAGACGAAGAAAAGCTTATAATTAATACACGCGTATTATTAAATTATGAGGTCATTGAAGTAACCAACAATGAAGTCGGTATTTATATCAAAACACTACCTGGTAGAGCTAGCGGGGTTGCAGATTTAGTGGATAAAGTCAGTGAAGATCTTATTCTAACAACCATAGCGGGCGATAACACTATTTTTATAGTGCCATACTCAATAAATGATATTTCATTGTTAAAAGAGAAAATTGAAAATTTTATTGACAACAAAGAGCAACTTGATAGAAAAAAAATAATAAAAACACTAATTAAAAACCATAAAATCGAATCACAACAAGAGCTTCTTCATCTGCTTCAATTAGAAAATATTAAAATTACTCAAGCAACCTTAAGTCGAGATATGAAAGAGTTAGGTATTAAAAAAACCTACCCAAAAAACAATGATAGTTTTTATGATTTTGATCAAAAAGAACTGATATTAAGCACCCTTGCACTGATTAGCTACGAAGTTATTGATATTGTTTCAAATGAAATCGGCGTCTTCATCAAAACGCTTCCAGGAAGAGCCAATGGTGTTGCCGAACTTATTGATACCATTAATAATAAACATATTTTAACTACCATTGCTGGGGATAATTCAATTTTTGTTATTCCTAAAAGCATCAAAAATATCGCGCAAGTTAAAAAAACTCTAGAACTTTTTGTTGATGGGTTTATAAATGAAGAAAGCAGAGCCCAATAGCACTGCTTTCTTCATTTATAGCCGTTTTATTAAATATGAGAAATGAATGCTTCGCTTGTCATTTTGGTCATAGTGCCGGAATCTATTTTTAAAGTTTGTAGATACCGGCATTAACAGCCGGTATGACAAATTCTAGAATTCTATATCTTTTAGCAATCCGCTATAATATCCTCATCTTTGTTATCCTTAGTTCGATTTTTTATTGCAAATAAATATGGCAACCCTAAACTTCCCGTAATACCCCTCCGCAAGCGGAGGGGTATTAGACCCGATTGAAACTTAATAAAAGCATTCACAACATCCGGATCAAAATGTTTACCACTCTCGGAGATAATTATGCGTTTGGCATCCTCAAATGAAAAAAACGCTTTTATAAACTCTTTTAAGGTCAATGTATCATATAACATCAACTAACGCCATTAATCGCCCACACACGGGGATTTCTCCCCCTATTATACCTTGCGTATAACCAGTTCCATCCCATTTTTCATGATGTGTATAGGAAATGATTTTTGCCATTTTTATGAATTCATTTGAAGAATCATATTTTTCTGCTTTTTCCATAGTTTCTTTACCAATTTCAGTATATTTTTTCATATATTCAAACTCTTGAAGCGATAATTTGTTCGTTTTATGTAGTATTGAGTCAGAAATATTAGTTTTGCCAATATCGTGCAGTGGAGTCGTCTTTTATGGCATTTCAATTTCAATACCTGTCAAATACTTTGAATACTTTGACATACGACTCAAACTTGTTTCGAGTACCTTCATTAATTCGCCCGTTCTCATTATATGCTCTCCTGTTTCATTATCACGTGTCTCTGCAAGTGAAATAAGTAGTACTTGCATCCCTTTTTGTACCACCTGTAATTATTGAGTTCTCTCTAAAACCTCAATTTCAAGATTTTTAGTTAATTGTTCCAAGGCCTCTGAAGCTTCTTTTCTTTCCGTCACATCCGAATACATGCGCGCAAGATAGCGACCCTCGTCTAACTCTGCAATAAGTGAATGAATAACAGCATAAAAGAATCTATCAATTTTTTTTCCACTTAATATTTCCAAGTATTTTCGGTTTATTGTTATTTTTTCAACTGATATGAGTGAGTTTTCAATCAAAAAAATAATCTTTTTCAAAATGCAGTAGCAGCGGGTCTCCTATGGAGATCAAATTCTCTAAATTTAAAGAGCTCTCTAAACGCGCGATTTACAAAATACAATTTTTTCGCAGCTAGATTATAGTGTAGTGTAGTGTAGTGTAGTGTAGTATAGTATAGTATCGCAGTGTCACTGTTTTCAATCAGACTTTTAAATCTTTTCACACTAGATTTTATTTGTTTTTCAAGCTTTAATGGTTCAGTTGAATCAATATATAACTGTATAATTGCAATAAGGGCATCATGCCCATCTAAAGGAGGAAATGTGTGTATTGCCACTGCGTTGATAGGGCTTAACTCATTTTCATATATACGTACACACTTGTAGGCAACTCGTCACGCTTAACAATATCTAAAGGCCTTCTAAAATTCTCAATCATTTTACGACATGCCATTCTTGGGATATTTATATCCTCTGGTATAAGATTATTGGTAAAAATAACTTCAAAATTATCTGGACGAAAGATATTTGGAGAATAAGGAAGCGTGTGAACAATTTCAGCAAATACTTTATTTGTAATCAACTCATTTAGCGTTATCATGCTTCCCCTCCTCTTTATTCAACCGTTACAGATTTAGCTAAATTTCTAGGTTTATCTACATCTAAGCCTTTAATTTCAGCCACATAATAAGCGATAAGCTGCATATAAATTACCGTAAGAAGCGGTGAAAACAGTTCTGAAATTTCTGGAATGTAAAGAACATCCATTCCTTCATTTTTAATTTTATCATCCCCTTCTGTGGCAATAATAATCACTTTCCCTTTGCGAGCTTTAATCTCTTGAATATTACTTAATGTTTTTGCATAGGTACTTCCCTTTACACAAACAGCTACTGATGGAGTAAACTCATCGATTAGGGCTATCGGCCCATGCTTCAACTCGCCCGCTTGGTAGCCTTCAGCATGAATATAAGATATCTCTTTAAGCTTTAACGCACCTTCTAATGCTATTGGATAGTTTATATTTCTTCCAACATACATAATGGACTTTACAAACGTAAGAGATTTCGAAACACTTTGAATATATAGATGATTTTTTAAAATATTTTCTATTTGATTAGGAATTTTTTCTAAAATCTTTATATATTCTCTCTCTTTACCCTTACTGATTTTTTCTTGTATTCTCCCAATTTGAAGCATAAGAAGGTAAAAAGAGACAAGCTGTGCTATAAATGCTTTCGTTGACGCTACGCCAATTTCTGGTCCCGCATTAGTATATATCACGCCATTCGCTTCTCTCGCAATAGTACTTCCCACCACATTTACAATACCAATAACCTTTGCACCATGAGCTTTTACTTCCCTAAGTGCTGCTAGCGTATCTGCCGTTTCACCAGATTGACTCACTACGAGATATAAAGTATCTTCCTCAATAATCGGGTTTCTATATCTAAATTCTGACGCAACATCCAAACTTACAGGTATTCTTAACTCTTCTTCAATAATATACTTTCCAACAAGTCCTGCATGAAAAGAGGTTCCGCATGCAATAACCGAAACACGTTTTATTCCGTGAAGTATCTCTGCTGAGATCTCTTTAATCTCAACTTGCTCAGAATAAATTTTTCCTCTTAACGTATTGATGATTACTTCTGGTTGTTCAAAAATTTCTTTTAACATAAAATGCTTATAGCCTAATTTTTCAGCAGCACTAATATCCCAATCCACAATTTTAATATCAAGTGGCAGTTCTACACCATTTGAATTCATGAGCTTTACACTGTCTGCTTTTACCACAGCCACCTCACCATCATTCAAATATACCACTTTATCTGTGTATTTTAGTGTTGCCGTCACATCAGAAGCAATGATGTTTTCGTGCTCTCCTACTCCAATAATGAGTGGGGAACCTTTTCTCGCTACGATTATTCTGTCAGGTTCGTGCTTAGATACCACCGCAATGGCATATGCCCCCTCTAACTCTTCCAACGCCTTAATTACTGCTATTTCTAAATTATCTATATAATAGTCTGCGATTAAATGAACAATCGTTTCTGTATCCGTTGCAGAACGAAACACATGACCTTTTTTAGAAAGCATCTCTCGAAGTTCCATAAAATTTTCAATAATCCCATTATGTACGACTGCGATATCATATCCCGTGCTTGTGTGTGGATGAGCATTCGCAACACTAGGCTCTCCATGAGTTGCCCATCTTGTATGACCAATAGCTATATTCGACATTAAATCTTTATTTCTTATTAGGTTTTTCAGCTCCGAAAGTTTTCCAACTTCTCTTTCTACAAAAAGATTCCCATCTTTTAATACCGCTATACCTGCCGAGTCATATCCTCTATATTCTAATTTTTCAAGGCCTTCAATAACAACGTCTTTCGCTTTATTATCGCCAATATATCCGACTATTCCACACATCTTTCCCCTCCTATTTATCTAATAACAACAATTTTTTACTCGTTTTTGTTAGAATTTTCACCCCATTTTCCGTAATGTATACATCATCTTCAATTCTGACTCCAAATTGATTATCAATATAAGCACCTGGCTCTACAGTAAACGTCATTCCTATTTCAATAATGGCTTTTGAATTTGCATTTACATAAGGGGGCTCATGCACTTCTATTCCTAATGCATGACCCAATCCATGAACGAAACAATCCCCGTAACCACTTTCAGTTAAAGAATTACGCGCAATGGCATCTAAATTAGAAAAAGCCATCCCGCTTTTAATACTTGATAGTGCAAGCTCTTGAGCTTTAAGTACCGCACTGTACATACTTTCCATTTCTTTAGGAATCTCTTTCCCAATAAAAATAGTTCGAGTCATATCGCTTACATAGCCTTGATACGTTGCCCCAAAATCAAATGTTATAAGTTCTCCTCGTCCAATAAGCTTATCACTCGCACCTGCGTGCGGCATACTTGAACGATATCCTGATGCAACGATACTATCAAACGAGGCTTTTTCACTTCCAAGAAGTTTCATTTGATACTCTAAAAAAGCAGCTACTTCCCGCTCACTCATTCCAACTTGTAGGTACTCTAATGTTTTCTGAAATGCTTGATCGGCAATTTCAGCAGCTTTTTGCATTTTGTCTACTTCTAAACTCGATTTTATTTCACGAATCTTTAAAATTATATTGTCTAACGATGTTATTTTTTTTGATATTGCCCCTTCTAACTCTTCAAATCGAATATGAGAAAGGTCGTATGCTTCTACGCCTACCGTTTCTATATCAAGTCCATTAATGAGTTCACATATTTCTTGAGTA
This sequence comes from Fusobacteriota bacterium, assembly GCA_026387965.1. Classification (GTDB taxonomy): domain Bacteria; phylum Fusobacteriota; class Fusobacteriia; order JAPLKR01; family JAPLKR01; genus JAPLKR01. Next base: position 5,918 of record JAPLKR010000069.1, read on the forward strand.
AAATTTTTATTTACTTTAACCACTTCAATATCGCTTGATACAATCTCTTTTGCCACAAGTAAATATCTAGAATCCGTAAAAAAATAATTTCCTTTTGTTGAAATCAAAAGATGCCCAAAAGAACCTGAAAACCCAGTTAGATATCTCACATTAAAACAATTTGTCACCCAAATTGCATCTACTTTTGCTGTTTCTAATATTATTTTGATCTTTTCACCTAAGTTCATCGATTATGCCTCCAGCAACTAATTCTAATTTTTTTGTATAGATTACCAAATGTTGCCCTTTAGATCCGTGAGTATTTTTTTCGCTATACACAAAGACATAACGGCCCTCTATCTCTCTTAAATTGCCTTCAAATCCTTTACTCGAAGAGCGAGCCCGTCCAATTAACGTCATGTGCGATAGCTTATCATGCTCTATATGTAAAACTGTTTCCTTTAAATAAAACAAGCTTTTTTCTAGGAACATATGAGGGCCTACAACAATTTCATTTTTCTCTGGATGAATTTCTAAAACAAAAAGCGGTTTTGAAAAATTTAAGTTAAGACCTTTTCTTTGTCCAACGGTATATTGCTGAAATCCATTATGAGTTCCCAATATTTTGCCAAAATTGTCCACAATGTTGCCATGTCTTTTCTCAGGAATATAACGATTTAAAAAATCAATATACCCCTCTTTTGCAAAACATAAATTTTGACTATCTTTCTTTCCGTACACCGGCAAATTATAAAATTTCCCTAACGCTCTCACTTCGCTTTTAGGTTTTCCTGCAAGGGGAAAAATTGCTCTTTCTAATATGCCTGATGACACCCTATATAGCATATAACATTGGTCCTTTAAGCTTTCTTTGTCCCATATAAAAAGGGGTTTATTAAACTCCTCGCACTGCTTGATATAAGCATAATGCCCTGTCGCAATATAATCGTTTTCATTTTCAACAAACGAATAAAGTATTTTAAACTTAACACGCTCATTACATAAAAGACACGGAGAGGGTGTTTCACCACTGCAATAGCTCTCAATAAAAGGAGTCTTCACTTGTTCATTAAATGATTCAATCACATGATATTCAATATATTTTATGCCTATAACGTCGCACACTTTTTTTGCATCTTCATCTCTACTTGTTTCAGATACAACCAGATGAACTCCAATAACCTCATATCCCCGTTCTTTAAGCAAATACGCCGATACCGCGCTATCTACCCCACCGCTAATACCTAAAAAGACCCGTTTACTCATCGCCTATATCAACACTTTCATACAATTTTTTTATTTTCTTCTTATCCACGTGCGTATACACTTGAGTTGTTGCAATACTTTTGTGACCTAGCAACTCTTGTACGATACGAATATTCGCACCTGAACTTAGTAGCTCCGTTGCTACCGTATGCCTAAAAAGATGTGGGTGGATTGCTTTTCCGAGCGCCATCTGTCCATACTTTTGAAGTCTCACCCAAAAATATTTTCGATCAATATTAAATACCTTATAATGATTTTTTTCTTTCAAATTATGTCTAATTTCCAACAGATAATGCTTTAGTTTATCTGCTAAATAATCTGTTATCGGAAGAATACGTTGTTGGGATCCTTTCGCCATAAACCGCAGTGTCAGACCCTCAAAATCTAAATCTTCGACAGCAAGATCAATTACTTCAGAAATTCTCGCTCCTGTAAAGAGCAGTAACTCTATAATCATTTTATCACGTTTTTCAGGCAAACTACTTCCTATAGCCCCCATGATTTTCTCAATCTCAATTGGCGTCAATGCATCGAAAAGAAGTTTTTCTCTCTTGATGTTTTTTAAATGATCGCCGATATCTACTGTAATAATTTTATTTATATAGAGAAACTGAAAAAGATTTTTGAGTGTCGTAATTTTTCTTACACAACTTGCTCGTTTATGAGAAGCGCTTAAATGCTCACTATAATCTCCTAGTATATTTACTGTTATCTCATTCCAAGACACAATATTTCTTGTTGCTAGATATGTTTCAAATTGTATAATATCGCGTCTATAAGAGTCTATCGTATTCTGTGACAGACCTTTTTCAAAGGTAATATAATCTAAATAATCTAGGCGTTCGTGCTTCATTGGCACTCCAATAACATTTTAACATGTTCTAACACCTGCGTGGTCACACTGTTTCCTGCAATCATTCGCCCTATTTCCTGAATTCGCCGTTCTCCCACTACTTCGTAAATTTCAACTTTCGTTTCACTTTCAAACTCTTTTTTCTCAATATATAGCTGTTGATTTGCAATAGCTGCCACAGGCGCCGAATGGGTAATACAAAGAACTTGAGTTTGCGGCAATCTTTTTATGACCTGCGCCATTTTTTCAACGGTTTTACCCCCAACACCCATATCAATTTCATCTAGAATCAATATCTCCGCACCTTTATTCTCACTAAAAAGCGTTTTTAAAGCGAGTATTACGCGCGAGCCTTCTCCTCCTGAGAGCACTTCAGACATCGGCTTTAGCGATTCACCTTTATTCGGAGAAATTAAAAATATGACACTCTCACCACCATTAGGTAATAATACTTCATGAGGAACAAACTTAACTTTTATCTCTGTACTTGGCATTCCCAGATTATTTAGTTCTTTCACTAACCGTTCTTCTAAACGCTTTGCGGAGAGTTTTCTAAGTTGAGTAAGCTCGGAGGCTAACGTTTCAACAACACCTTTTTGAGCTTCTAATTTCTTTTCAGACTTTGTAATTTCTGCCGTTGAATTTGAAAAATTTTGAATAAACCTTTCCATTTCTTTCATCTGAAAAATTATTTCTGGAATTTCTAAACGATACTTTACTTTTACTTTCATTAATTCATCAAGTCTTATAGTTACTCTATCAAGTTCACTTTGATCCATTTCAATGCTACTTGCCATACCCTCTAGTTCGTTTAAGATATCCTCAAACTCAAGATTTAGGCTCTCTATCCTAGCTAAAACTTTCCCAAAATCTTTATGTAGATATACTATTTTCGAAAGGCCTCTACTCCCCTTTTTTAAGTTAGCAAATACACCCCCAGTTCCAGCAAACAGATCTACAATAGAGGCAATTTCACCTTTAATCACTTCTGCATTGCTTAGTATTTTATAGCTTTCGTTTAATTTTTCCTCTTCAAAATCCTTAATTTTCAACCCTTTTAATTCGCTTAATTGATACTGAAACAGATCAAATTTATCTCGTGCTTCTTTTTCTTTTTCCCGTTCGGCTAAAGAGTGTTTTTGAAGGTCACTATACATTTTATACTGTGTTTTATATGCTTGTTTTATTTTTTTTTCATCATCTTGGAGCAGTTCGTCTAAAAGGCTTAAATGGTTTTTTTCGGAAAACAAAAGCTGATTACCATGTTGCCCTATCACTTCAACAACATCTTCAAAAACTTCTTTTAAAAGAGTTCCCGTTGCTCTTCGTCCATTAATAAAAACCTTGTTTTGCTTCGATGTGAATATCTCTCTTCTAATAATCAATTCAGTTTCATTACTATCAAGAATCGTTTGAAATTTTTCTACTAACTTTTGACTTAAATTAAATACCCCTTCTACAACTAAACTCTCTTTCCCTGTTCGAATCAAATTTGTTTGGGCACTTTTCCCCATTAAGAGTTCTAAAGCTTCTAAAATAATGGATTTTCCGGCTCCCGTTTCACCCGTGATAGCTGTAACACCCTTGTGAAACTCAATTGATGCCGATTCAATAATCGCAAGATTACTGATATTGAGCTCTTTTAACATAACTATCTCCCCATCCTAATTTCTCTCTAAGCACTGAAAAATAATCAGCATTTTTTGGAAGAATCATTTGAATTTTTTTTTCACTTAAAGCTACCATTAAACACTCTTCTTCTTGCAATACACCAATATGAACGCCATCACACACTACTTTAAGGGCACTACTCTTGAGATTCTTTATAGTAATTAGTGACTTTTCACCAACTATAATGGGTCTCGCACTTAACGTATGTGGCGCAAGAGGGTTAATAATAAGAGCTTCAACATCTAGATTCATAATGGGACCACCCGCAGAAAGAGAATATCCTGTAGACCCCGTAGGAGTCGCTACAATAACGCCATCCGCTAAGTAGGTGTTCAAATACACGTCATTGACCTTAATTTCTTGCGCCGTTAAGTTTTCCGCTTCACATTTCGTTGTGGCTACTTCATTAAGCGCATAATATTTCACACCTTTGAAGATGACTTCAATAAATTTTCTCTCGACAATATTAACCTTTCCATCCAAAAATTCTTCTAAAACCAAATAGATATCTTGCGAACGAATTTCTGTTAAAAAACCTAAACTCCCCATATTTACCGCTAAAATGGGTATGGAGTTTTCCAAAATATTTTGACTAAATCGAAGAAGTGTCCCATCACCGCCAATTACAATAGCAAACTCAGCATCACATATATTTTTAACGCGTTGGATTTTTGATGTCTTTGAAATATACACATCTAGCTCATTACCTAATTGAAGTGCACTCTCTTTTCCTTCATTTATACAAATATAGCATTTCATTCATACCTCCTTAAAAGAACTCTTTTGGATTTACGGGCACTCCCTTAAATCTTACTTCAAAATATAAATTATTTCCACTACTAACAGACCCAACTACTGCACCTTTATTTATGACCTCTCCAACGCTTACACTGCAACTCGTCAAATTTCCATAAACGGTTGCAACCGAACTACCATTATCTAAAATAACGACATTTTCCAAACTACCTAGAGGAGCCGCATATATGACTTTTCCAGCCCAAACAGCTTGTACCTTTGCCGCAACATTTGTCGATATTTCCAGCCCACGACTTAGAGACTTAACTCCATAATTTAAAGACTTTTGCTCCCCGAAAGATATTATGATTCTCCCCTTCAACGGAAGAAGCATCTTACCAAGTAGAGAACTTACTTGGTTTGTACTCATAGCAGGTACTATCAATCCATTTTTTACTGTGGTGACTTTTGAAGTATTCGATGTCGATTGTTTACTCGACAGTTGATAGGTGCCACCACTTTGTTGAATTATACTGGCAATTTGATTTTCTAAATTTGATTCTTGTTTTTGCAATCCATTTACTCTAACAGTTAACGCAGTTTTCTCTTTTTGAAGAGAGACAATTTCCTTTATTTTGCTGGTTATTTGATTTTGATATCCAGATTGTTTACTACTGAGTTCACTTATAAGTTGTAACTGTTCTTGTTCTAAAGTTTGATTTTTATCCTCAACATTTTGCCACTTTGACTGTGTCTCGCCTAAAGAATTTAGTAAGTTTTGCTCTTTTATAATGATGTTTTTCAGTAGCGTCACTTCTTGATACCGACGATACTCTTTTAAATTGGTTGATGAAAGAGTTGTCAATTGATAATATTTTATAAGATTGTACGTGATATCAATCTTCAAATTATCTACTAATGGCTGATTTTCGGATAACTTCTCTTGACTTGCCTCAACATAAGCCGAAGCACGCTGAGCTTGAAATGTGGCTGTATTTTGCTCTTGCTTTCCATTTGTGGCACTCTGCTTAAGTTGACTAAGAAGAACATTGTTTTGTTGTTCATTTACTTTTAAAGTATTTAACTTTAATTCTGCATGATCAAGTGAATTTTGAACACTCTGCAACTCTAGCTTTAAACTTTGCAAAGATTGTGCAAAACACAGTGCGCTTAACACACATAAAAACCCAAAAACAATTAAGGCTCTTCTCATTTTTCACTCCTGGAAAGTGAGAGTATGATAGCAGATATAATCATAAATACTATTGGGAACATTGAAGTGGATTGTAGTAGCGCTTTAAAAGAAATAGTGTCTCCCCTTGACCCTATATTAAAATTATGCGTTATCACACTGTACAAAATCATTGCAATAATATACCCCATTATGATATTCAAAATCCAAATCCCTACTACTCTTAGCATCACTTCTCTACGACTTCTTGCGCTATCTGAAAACAAATCATATAAGGAAAATGTACACATCACCGACAACATCAAAAGAAGAAAATTTCCTCCATATGCCGAAATTTTCCATATTTTTTTTTCAATAGAAATAACATTAGAAACTTCCGATAAATAATTTTGATCAAAATCGCACTCTCGAACGTAATCGCTACTTTCTATTGTAGCGGCTAACTCACTCACTGATATCCCCGGTTTGATAACAACAATAATTTGATCCGAAAAGGGATTTTCTAAAAAATTAAATTTTGTTCCTAGCTTTTTTGATAGCTCCGCTATCGTATCTTCTTTAGAAATAAAACGGCTACTTGTAACTCCGTACATCTCAGTAATTTGATTTTCTAATTCTTGCTCTGCACCTTGGGGTACTTCTGGTTTTAACTGAACCACTACTATTAAATTTTTCGAATATGTATTTATACTTTGACTCAAATAATAAGCAAAACTATTTAAGGCAACACTAAATATTATTACGCTAAAAAGCGCCACTACTGAAATACTTTTTCTCATAAAAATCAGCTCCTAAAATATTCATATATATATTTATATTATACCATATTTTCTATATTTTAAGCGTAGCGCGTAGATGGAATTCTAATATTTAGCTAATTTTATTATTTTATTTTTTAAGAGTCATATGAATTTTCTTATTTTTCTTTATTTCGTTCGCTTTATATGATATAATCAAGTAAAAATATTATTGAAGATGGAGGTGCCATGTCGCTTATTTTATTAATTCTCGGCGTTGCTACCGGTGGCGCTATTGGCACTTTTATTAGATTTTTCATATCCTCTATTGTAAAAAAAGTTCATTTCAAATACGCTCATATTGGTACGCTGATCGTCAATATTTCTGGATGTTATTTCATTGGGTTTTTCGCTATTTTTTTTACGTTCTATTTAAATACGTTTTGGAAAGATTTGGTTATTACTGGAATTTTGGGCGGCCTTACTACTTTTTCTTCATTTACTTTAGATTTTTACAAACTCCACTCTGAAAATAGATATCTCCATATTTTACAATACTTTATCATTACACTCATTGGAGGTGCTGCTGCTCTTCTTTTAGGTATTGCAACAGCACATGTTTTTCATTTATAATTATAAGGAGGAGCCATGCCTAAACTCTATTTTTTTATACTCGCTGTGTTAGGGGGCGCACTTGGAAGTGTATGTCGATTCCTTTTTGCTTACGCCAATACGCTTATTCTTCCACACGACACCTTTATTGCAACACTACTTGTCAACATCTTAGGATGTTTAGTCATTGGTTATCTCTTTGTTTTTGTTAATTTAAAAAAACATCCTTATTTAGAGGTCTTTAGTGTGGTCGGGTTTTGTGGAGGTTTTACAACTTACTCTTCTTTTATGCTCGACAATTACCAACTGATTACTGCTGGACGAATTGAAATGTTTTTGCTATATTTTTTTATTTCTATCATTATCTGTTTTGTTTTTGTATATATCGGAGCTTTCGCAGGTCACATCATTCATAGAGAATATAAAGAATAGGAGAAAACATATGTCTACATCTCATTTAAACACCTTATTTATTGGAATTGCAGGAGGATCTGCAAGTGGCAAGACTACTGTTGTTAAAAAGGTAATGGCCTCACTTAAAACGTCTGAAGTGGCTCTTCTTGACCTTGATTCTTACTATAAATCTTTTTCAGAACTTTCTGACTTGGAGCGTACAAAAATTAATTTTGACCACCCAGATTCATTTGATGTTGATCTCCTTCTCTCACATATCGCCGAGCTCAGAACTGGGAATTCTATTAAGAAGCCGACATATGATTTTTCAAGAAATACCCGCGGAGATAATACAACAACCATTCTTCCTAGCCCTATTATTATCATAGAGGGAATTTTAATTTTTGCAATCCCAAAACTTCGAGAAATTTTTGATATGAAAATATTTGTAGATGCACCTAAAGATGTCTGCTTAATGAGAAGAATTAAACGCGATATTTTAGAACGAGGAAGAACTCTAGAAAGTGTTGAAAAACAATATTTCAATGTTGTAAGACCTATGTATCTACAATTTATCGAACCAACAATCTATTATGCTGATATCATTATTCCAAGAGGTGGCAAAAATACGGTGGCAATTAATATGTTGGTATCTCGTATCAAAGCTCTAATTCAAGAAAAAAAAGCACTTTAACTGGAGGCATTATGGAAAATCGAACTATTTTTATTGGAATTGCTGGTGGTACCGCTAGTGGGAAAACCACTGTTGTCGAAAAAATTATGGATCGATTTAAAAACGAATCTGTCGAATGTCTTGAATTGGATGCCTATTATAAAGATTTTAGCCACCTCTCTCCTTCAGAACGTGACCATTTAAATTTTGATCATCCTCAATCTATAGATTTTGATCTTCTGATTAGCCATATTCAGCTTTTAAAAGAAGGAAATAAAATCGAAAAACCTATATATGATTTTGGTACGCATCTTAGAACCTCTCAAACAGTCACTATTACACCTAGAAAAATAGTCATAGTAGAGGGCATTCTTATATTTTCTAACTCTAAAATTAGAGAGCTTCTAGATATGAAAATATTTGTTGATGCAGCACCAGATATTCGATTGATGCGGCGAATTGAGCGTGATATGACCGAACGAGGAAGAAGCCTAGAAAGTGTCAAAGCGCAATATTTTAAAACTGTTCGACCGATGCATCTTGAATTTATCGAACCAACCAAGCAGTACGCAGATATTATTGTTCCACGTGGGGGTGATAACCACGTCGCTATCAGTATGATTCGAAGTCGAATTCGATATCTTTTAGAAAAATAAAAAAGTCCGCCGAACTTGATGTAAACATCAGATTCTACGGACTTTTCTTTTATTTCTTGTGGTAGGCTTTAATTAATAACTCTTTTAATTCGCTAATAAGCGGGTATCTTGGATTTGCTCCAGTACATTGATCATCAAATGCATTTTCAGCAAGCTCATCTACATGAGCATAAAAAGTCTCTTGCTTTATTCCGAATTCTTCAAGTGAAAGAGGAATGTCAATCGCTATTTTCAGCGCATCAATTTTAGCACACAGTTTTTCAATATACTCCTCTGGAGTTTTTGCCGCAATTCCTATAAGCTTGGCAATATCAACGTATCTTTCAATCGCTTGTGGATATGCATATTGAGAAAAAATACCTTGTTTTCTTGGATTTTCTGTTGCATTAAACCGAATAACTTCATTTAACATCAACGCATTAGCTACTCCGTGAGGTATATTAAACTCTGCGCCTATTTTGTGTGCCAGTGAGTGACAAATTCCTAAAAATGCATTTGAGAATGCCATTCCTGCGATACATGAAGCATAAGCCATTTTTTCTTTCGCTTGCACAGCTTCTGCTCCGCCGTTATACGACGCTTCTAAATAATTAAATGTTAGTGAAATCGCTTCAAGTGAAAGCGGCTTTGTAAACTCTGTGGCCACTATTGAAACATATGATTCAATAGCATGTACGAGTACATCTATTCCAGAAGAAGAGCATAATCCTTTTGGCATTGAGAGTGTTAGAAGTGGATCTACAATCGCTACATCAGGAGTCAATTCATAATCGGCAAGTGCGTGTTTTTGATGTGTAGAATCATCTGTAATTATCGCAAATGGCGTAACTTCTGAACCAGTTCCAGACGATGTAGGGATGCACACAAGTGATGCCTTAATTCCCGCTTTTGGGAACTTATATACACGTTTTTCAATATCCATAAATCTACTTGCTAAGTTTTCAAAAGATTCCTTAGGATACTCATACATTACTCTCATGAGCTTAGCGGCATCCATTGCAGAACCACCACCAAAGGCAATAATCACATCGGGATTGAACTCTCTCATTAATTTTGCACCATAATTAACACTTGAAAGTGTTGGATTTGCTTCAACATCAGAATAAATTTTATAGTGTATCTGAAGCTCATTTAAGATGTTTACTACCGGAGCAATTAGTCCCGAATTGTCTAAAAATTTATCCGTTATAATAAATGCTCTTTGTTTTGTTCCTTTTAATTTTGAAAGTGCAGGTTTAAGAGAACCTGATTTAAAATAAATCTCTTTTGGTGCTCTAAACCATAACATATTCTCCATCCTTTCAGCTACTGTTTTATAATTTAATAAATGCTTAACTCCAATGTTTTCACTAGTACTATTGTGTCCATGAGAACCACACCCTAGAGTGAGCGACGGTGGCAGTGCAAAGTTATAAACATCTCCGATTCCACCCAATGCTGAAGGGGTATTCACAATCACACGACATGTTGTCATTTTATTTACAAACGCTTCAAACTTCTCTTTTTCAACGTGTTGATTGATAAAAATTGATGCTGTATGTCCGTAACCACCGATAGCTAAAAGCTTATCAGCCATATCTAAAGCTTCTGAAAAATCCGTATATTTATAGAGTGTTAATACAGGTGAAAGCTTCTCGTGAGATAGTGGATCTGCTTTATCGACACTCTCTGCCTCAGCAAGCAGAACCTTTGTTTCTTCACTAATAGTAATTCCCGCCATTGCAGCAATTTTATATGCCATTTGGCCTACGATATCAGCATTTAACGCCTTATCGATAAATATTACACCTCTAATTTTATCGCACTCTTCTTTATTTAAAAGATATGCACCCCTTTTTACAAATGTCTTTTTTACCTCTTTATAAATTGAACTTTCAACCACAACAGATTGTTCCGATGCGCAAATTACACCGCTGTCGAAACTTTTTGAAAGAAGTACCGAACACACAGCATCTTCAATATCGCATGATTTTTCAAATACCACCGGTACATTTCCTGGCCCAACACCAATAGCTGGTGTTCCTGCTGAATAAGCCGCTTTTACCATTCCAGGACCACCTGTCGCTAAAATCGTTTGTACTTTAGCCATAACAGTATTAGTCATTTCAAGAGTTGGCTCAGAAATACATGCTAAAATTCCTTCTGGTGCTCCTGCCTTCACCGCTGCATCTAGAACTGTTTTAACTGTATTCCATGTACACACTTTAGCTCTTGGGTGAGGTGCAACGATCATGCCATTTCGCGTTTTAAGGGCAAGTAACGTTTTGAAAATAGCTGTCGATGTTGGGTTTGTTGTTGGAATAATAGCACCAATAACACCAATGGGTTCCGCTATTTTAGTAATACCGCTCATACTATCTCTTTCAATTACACCACATGTTTTTGTGTGATAGTATTTATTAAAAATAAACTCTGAAGCAAAATGGTTTTTAATCACCTTATCTTCAACAATGCCCATTCCTGTCTCTTCAACCGCTTGCTTAGCAAGTAGAATACGATTCTTTGACGCCGCTAAAGCTGCAGCTTTAAATATTTCATCTACTTGTTCTTGTGTAAAAGTTGCGTACTCTTCTTGTGCCTTTTTTACTTTGTCCAACTCTTTAACGAGTTCTTCTAAATTCGAAATCTTCTTCATCAAAAACCTCCTTATATAAACTTATTATACTCCATTTTTATGTTTTATTTAAGCATTTTTTTTAATTTGAATACTATAATTCTCTCTGATGATTCATTAAGCTAAAAATCTCTTCTACCCAGTTTACTTGAGTAGAAGAGATTTTTCATTCTAATTATATTATTGTAGTTGTGCTTGAATACTTTTTACTAAACTCTCTGGTAGTGGAACATAAGAGAGCTTCTGCGCTGTTTGTTGGCCAGTAGAGAATGCCCATGTAAAGAAATTCTTCACCGTTGTTCCATCGCTAGTTGAAAGAACCGATTTTGGCATTACAGCAAATGTCGTCGCCATAATTGGCCAGCTTCCTGCTCCTGGCATATTCGCAAGTAGTGTATTAAACCCATTATCTATACTATATTTTGCACTCGCTGCTGCTGCCTCAAAGCTTGTTAAGTTTGGACTCACCATTTTTCCTGCACCATTTTGCATTGGACACATCTGTAAAGAGTTTTGAACAGCATAAGCGTATTCGACATAGCCAATGGAATTTGGTAACGTCTTAACTTGACTTGCAACCCCGGAATTCCCCTGGGCTCCTATAGTTGTTCCTGGCCATTGTACAGTAGTATTTGCACCTACTTGTGATTTCCATGCACCACTTACTGCCGATAGATAGCTGGTAAAGTTAAATGTCGTTCCCGACCCATCCGATCTTCGCACTACAATAATTTGAGCATGAGGTAAGTTAACTCCCGGATTAAGTGACTTAATGCTTGAATCATCCCAATATTTTACGATTCCAAGATAGATATTGGCAAGTACAGGTCCAGATAATGCAATTGATCCCGTTACTCCCTGAATGTTGGTAATTGGAACGATTCCACCGATGGCAGCCGGGAATTGAATCCAGCTATTTTTTATTAAAATCTCCATTGATTGAGGTTGATCACTACAAGCAAAAATTACTGTTTTCGATTGGAGTTGAGCGATTCCACCACTTGAACCAATGGATTGATAGTTGATTTGAATATTTTCCGCTTTATTATAATCTGCTGCCCACTGGGAAAATAGTGGATAGATAAATGACGATCCTGCGCCTGTAATTCCCGTAGTCGTTGGTGCTTTTTTTCCACCACAACCTACTAAACATACTGCCATGACAACAACTACTGCTACGATGATGCTCATAATGCTTTTTCTTTTCAATTTTTCCTCCATAGAATTTTTTTGTTTTTACATATGAGACAAATATGCTTTAAGGGATTTAGATTGTGGATTTTCAAAAAACTCCTTTCTTTCGTTCATCTCTTTAATTTGACCATCTTTCATAAAAATAACCGTATCCGCTATCCTCTCAGCCTGCTTTAAATTATGTGTCACCAAAATAATTGTATATTTCTCTTTGAGTTGTAAAATCAACTCTTCAATTTGCTGAGTGGAAACCGGGTCAAGCGCCGAAGTCGGCTCATCTAAAAGAAGAATATCTGGCTCCATTGCAAGGGTACGCGCCATACAAAGTCTCTGTTGTTGACCACCCGATAACTCACTTCCTCCCTTTTTGAGGGTATCTTTTACCTCCTCCCAAAGTGCCGCTTGTTTTAATGCTTTTTTCACACGGTCTTTCATCTTTTGACCACTTAAGCGTTCATTATTTTTTAGAGCAAAAGCAATATTATTGTAAATAGACATAGGGAATGGTGTTGGCTTTTGAAATACCATTCCCACTTTCATTCTCAATTTTTCAACATCATGATAGTGCTTTGACACAATGTTTTCATCCTTATAAATAACTTCCCCTTTTGCACTTTGCTCTGGATAGAGTTCGTAAATTCTATTGAGTACTCTTACAAGCGTTGATTTTCCACTTCCGGAATGTCCAATAATAGCTGTTACATGATTTTTTTTGAATTCAACATTTACATTAAAAAGGGCTTGACTCTCTCCGTAGTAAAAGTTTAAATTTTTTACCTTCATAGCCGTTTCCATGTTGAGTTTAACCATTCTTCCTCCACTATCTTATTTAATTTTTTTCGGTTTTATATTGAATATTCCTCGAATAAACAGATTAATACCTAAGATTACCACTGTTACAACCAGTGCTGCAGCCCATGCCAGGTTTTGTGAATTTTCATATGGGCTCATCGCATATTGGTACATTACAACGGGTAGATTGGCCATAGGTTTAAAAAAGCTATAACTTGAAAACTGATTGCTTAGCATGGTAAAAAGTAGTGGAGCCGTCTCCCCCGCTATTCTCGATAAAGCTAGAATAATCCCTGTAATAATACCTTTTCTAGCACTTCTATAAATAATCTCAAATGTAATTTTATGTCTCTTTACTCCAAGCGAAACTGCAGCTTCTCGAAGATTGGGTGGTAAACTTCTCATCACATCCTCTGATGTTCTTACAATCATAGGCACTGCTATCATCAAAAGAGATAAAATTCCCGCAATAACCGAGTAAGCTCCCATGCTTTTGACTACCAACGCAAAGATGAAAAGTCCAATAATAATTGAAGGAACGCTAAGTAAAATATCATTTAGAAATCTTACAACGCTCTGCACTATCCCTTTCTCCGGAAATTCTGTTAAATACGTTGCAGCTAAGACACCAATTGGGGTTGCAATAATAATGGCTACCCCAGATACGAGTATACTTCCTATAATCGCATTTTTAATTCCACCACCACTCATTCCTATTGCAGGAAGATTTTCAAAAAACAGTGTCCAACTCATTCCTTTCAGACCCTTTTCAACGACTGTTCCTAAAATAAACAGGAGTATTAGAAGGGCAATTGAAAGCGCTGCATAGCATGTTATCGTAAAGAGATAGTCTTGTAAAATTCTCTTTTTTCTGACTGTTTTTCGAATTCTTTTTTTACTTATCTTCTTCAGAGGGTCTTTACTCCCACTCGTTTTCTTTTTCATTTCTTTTTTTAAATGTTCATTTTCATCAAAATAATCCACACCCTCATGTTCTTTCACCGTTTTTACTTCACACATATTAACCCCTTTTTCCACTATTGATAAGAGAACGTGAAATTGCTAAGATAATAAAACTCATTACAAATAAGATGAGCCCTAACTCAAGTAATGCGGATGGATAGAGTGCCCCAAATGCTTCTTGAAACTCACTAGCAATGGTCGCAGAGATGGTTGTTCCTGGCATAAAAAGTCCCTGAAAGAGCATATGACTGTTTCCAATGACAAACGTTACCGCCATTGTCTCTCCGAGAGCTCGTCCTAGTCCAAGTATAATGGCTCCAAGTACACCATTTTTAGTATGAGGGAGTAGTATTTTTATAATCACTTCTCTGCGGGTTGCCCCCATAGAATACCCTGCTTCTCTTAGCATATCAGGTGCCGATGCAAAAAGATCTCTCATGACCGAAGTTATCAGTGGCAGTATCATTATAGCCAATATAATTCCA
>JAPLKR010000123.1 GCA_026387965.1 Fusobacteriota bacterium
GCTCCCCCACTAAAAAAATCTCGTTGCATAGGGTGAAAATAGGAGCGAGGGTTACCATCCTCATCACGAACGAGTTGTCTTAACGCCTCTTGTATATTTATTGAGTATCCTCGTACATATAGCTGAACTGCCATGTAGATAACACCTAGCGCGACTTTATTAAAATCATGACAAAAAAATCGGCAACCATTTGTTTTTATTTATGAAAATTGAATATTATCTGTATACTCTGAAATAATACGTCATATAAATGCTATTTTTAGCTTGTAAAACATATTTTATTAATGTTAATGTATACTCTGAAATGGCAACTTTACAGAAAAGAAAAAGTCACGGACAGAATTATTGGTACATTGTTGAATCCAGACGGGTTAACGGAAAACCACGCCCTGTGACTTTGGCCTATTTAGGGAAAGCGGAAGATCTTTTGAGTCGTCTGGAAGGGCAGAAATCTTTTGACGTTAAATCCTATTCACATGGAGATACTTTTTCTCTTTGTAAGGCCGCAGAAGAATTAGGTATCATCGATATAATCAACAAATACGTGACGCTCACAAAAAGTGGAGCTAAGCCCGTTCGGGATGAACTTACGGTTGGAGCTTCTTTGCTTTTGGCAGCAATCGGAAGATCCTGTCGACCGACAAGCAAAATGGGCTGGTACGACTGGGCAGCAGGTACTTCTCTTGAGATTTCATTAAATCAATCAATGGCGAAGCTAGATTCCCAGCACTTCTGGGACCAGATGAATGTTATCTCTGATGAGGCAATTGAAAAAATTGAATCTGAAGTTGTTAAAAGGCTTGTCGACAAGTCTGGAATAAAATTAGATTCACTTTTTTTTGATACAACAAATTTTTTTACTTTTATTGATTCAATGAATAAAAACTGTGATTTGCCCCAGAGAGGGCATAATAAACAGAAACGTTTTGATTTAAGACAAATTGGCATGGCTTTGCTTGTATCTAAAGAAGGGCAGATTCCTCTGTTTCATAAAACATATAAAGGTAACAAAAACGATTCAACCACATTCTCTGAAAATTTTCAGAGCTTAACTGCAAGACTTAAATCAATAACAAATGATATTGCTGAAGTCACAATTGTTTTTGATAAAGGAAATAATTCAAAAGAAAACTTCAAAGAAATTGATAATTGTCATGAGCTTCATTATGTTGCTGGTCTTGTATCTTCACACTTCAAGAATTTGATTCAAGAAGCAAATAAAAATTTTCAGTCAATGACAATTGAAGGAGAAGAAATTCCTGTCTACAGAGTAAAAAAAGAGATCTGGGGGCAAGAAAGAACCTGTGTCGTCACTGTTTCGCAGCAACTTAAGGAAGGTCAAATCCAAGGGATCCATCAGCATCTTGAAAAAAAATACAAAGCCCTCTGTGACCTAAAAAAACAAATTGAATCAAAAAATTCAAGGAAATCTTTCTCAGAAGAGGAGCTTACTGACCGCCTAAAAAAAATTATTCGCGGTCAATTTATTGATGAAATTTTAAAGTACGAAATCATTAAAATTGAAAATCAGAAGATCTCATTCACCTATAGTCTTGATAATGACGCACTCGATTGGCTAAAAAACAATATTCTCGGTCGAAAGATCCACACAACAAATCGGCATAGCTGGAGTAATGAAGAAATTTGTTTAGCATATCGTGGACAAGCAAATGTTGAATTTGCATTTAGGAATTTAAAAAATCCATTTCATATGGCAATTAGACCTCAATTTCACTGGACAGATCAAAAAATTAAAGTCCATTTTCTTATTTGTATAATCGGCTACCTGTTAACATCCTATGTTTTTTTTAAAATAAAGTCAGTAAAGCCAGCGGAATACTCAATGAATAAAATGATGGAAGATTTAAAAACTATTCGACTGACAAGCTTTGTTGAGCAGAAAGATGGAAAAGGATTGCCTAAGACCGATTATAAACTTGAAAAAATCAAATCTGAAATCAAACCAATTGCGAATTTTCTCTCCATTGATTCAAAAAATTTCAAAATAAAACTACCACTTGTAGTATACAAGTAATATTCAATTTTCATAAATAAAAACAAATGGTTGCCGATTTTTTTGTCATGATTTTAATAAAGTCGCGCTAGAGAACTTTATAAATCGTCATCTCCGGCTCAAGATCAATCGGTCAAAGAGTGCTGTGGGGGATCCAGCGACGAGACACTTTCTGGGTTTCCGACTTGGGATTGATCCCATTGAAG
>JAPLKR010000098.1 GCA_026387965.1 Fusobacteriota bacterium
ATAAATTAATTGTGGATGGAGTTGACTTAGCAAATTCTGAAATACCTCAAGATGCGAATATTGGAACATTTGTAACGAAAGTATCCGCTTTACGAGATACGGGGGTATCGGTGACCAAATTCTTTGATGGGAATCAAAATGATTTGATTGTTAAAACGAGTGATTACTATGTTATGGCAGTACCATTTGAAGTGAATAGTGAAAATATGGTATTTATCTCTGGAATAAAAAAAAGTACTCTGTATTGGGAGATGTTTAATAGGATTTTTATCAATGTAGGGTTACTGATACTTTTTGCCTCTATAGCGCTGCCTCTTTTTTTTATGATTAAAAATATCAACAAGAGATTGGAAATAGAAGTTGCAGAAAAAACAGAAGACTTGAATAAAGCGATTGTGGCAAAGCAGCATTTCTTTGCAAATATGAGTCATGAACTTCGAACGCCTCTGAATGCAATATTAGGACTTTCAAAAAAACTTGAAAAAGAGGCGAAAGAAGAAGGGGTAAAAAAACTTTCAGGGCAAATATATCATTCTGGACAGTTTTTACTTTCCTTTATTGAAGATATTTTTACGATGGTAAAAATTGAAAATAGCAGTAACCAAGAGAAAATAAAGGTAATATATGTTAAAGAGTTTATAGAAACCATTGAGAGCGCTTACAGTTCGCTTGAAAGACCGGAAATTCATTTTTCAGTTATGATTCATGGCGAGTTACCAGAATTTGTTAAGGGTTATGAGAAAAAATTATTTCAAATTGTGACCAACCTATTGAATAATGCCTTTAAATTCACAAAAGAGGGTCAAATTTCATTAATGATTAGCTACGATGGAGTGATTAAGTTTGAAGTTATAGATACAGGGAAAGGAATTTCTAAAGAGAATATTTCAAAGATATTTGATAAATTTTTTAGAGAAGATAATAATAGTTCTGGTGCTGGAATTGGACTTTTTCTTATTTATGATCATTTAAAATCTATGAATGGAAATATTTTTGTGGATAGTGTTGAGGGAAAAGGAAGTGCTTTTAGAGTGCATATACCTCTTAAAAAAATAGATCTTATTCATTATGATTTTTCGAAATTTTATGAGAATTGGCTTTCACAAATTCCAGTTGTAGATCAGAGTGATTTTTTAGAAATATTAAAATATGCCGTAGAAGATATTATAAAAACATTCCCCGTCTTCAAGAGTGCTATAGAAAAGAGAGATAAAGATAAAATTTTAGGTGTCACTCATGGACTGAGAGGAGTAGGCTTAAGTGCACAAATAGATGTTTTGGTTGAAATTACACGAAAAATTGATGAGCAAACCAAAATTGAATCCATAGATATTGAGATAGTTGAGTATTATTTTACTGTACTTCACGAGTTGATTGAAAGTATTCCCTATCGAGATCTTATGACATCAGTAATTAAAAACTCCTCGGAATACAAAGAAAAACGCATCTTAATTGTTGATGATAAGCAGGTGAACTTAAATGTTCTTAAAATGCATTTAAGATCGTACCCATTTGAAATAGTTGAAATAACAAGTGCGTTAGAGGCATTAAACGCGCTAGAAAAAGAGAAGTTTGATTTTATATTCATGGATATTTTCATGCCTGAAATGAATGGAACAGAAGTTGTAAAAAGAGTAAGAGAATGGGGTGTAAAGACTACAATTATTGCTGTGACAGCAGATGTGACAGAAAATATTTCACAACAACTCATGGCAGATGGTCAATTTGATGGATATATTTCTAAGCCTGTCCGCGAGATTGATATTATTCAAATTATTTCTAAATATTTAAACTTATAGGAGGAAAAATGTATTCTATATTAATTGTTGACGATAATGCAAGCATTCGTGCAAGATTGAAGCTAGACCTTAAAAAACTCAATTTTACTATTTATGAAGCTGCCAATAATAAAGAAGCGCTAGATATCGCTTCAAAAAAGGAAGTTGATGTCGTACTTCTTGACAGAATGTTGATGAAAGAGAATGGAAATTTCGAAGATGGGATTACAACGTGTATGATGATAAAAAGTAATCCTAAAATTTATAAGATTCCTTTTATCATTATTGTGTCTGAAAAAACTGATCCTGAGGATATTGAAAAAGGCTACAAGGAAAAGGTGGATTACTATATCAGAAAACCTTATATTGCTATGGAGATAGTGAGTATTATCGAAAAACACCTAGCAACAAAGAATAGCGATACTAAGAAACTTAGCTATAAAAATATTGTCCTCGATGAAAAGGAAGATAAAGTTTTGGTGGATTTTGAAGAAGTGAAAATATCTCCAACGGAATATATTCTATTGGAGTATTTAATGAATAATGTTGGGAAAATGCTATCAAAAGAGGATATTAAAGAGGAAATATGGGGGAATAGCGAGAATGCAACGGACAAAGCAGTAGAAAATATGATTTATCGGTTGAGACAAAAGATAGAGCCACTTAAAGAGTGCCTCGAAATTGTTAAAGGATATGGGTATAAATTGATCAAATAAAGCAGTACAAAAGACCTGAAGAGTATTATTTAGTATTTAAACAAGTGATTTTAAATTATTTGTGATTAGGAGAGGATAAGAATTTATTCGATTTGCCGTTAGAAGAGTTGAGGGAATTTAAACCACAATTGACCAGAAAAGAGAATTTTGAAACATTTTGGAAAGAAAAAAATAAGATAATCTAATTTACGCTCTTAAAATATTTCAGTCACAGAAATTGTGGGGATTGATCCTTCTATTTTATATGAGGAATTGTATTTTAATGGGTTTAGAAATAGCGAAATTCGTACAAGAATACCTAGTAAAAGAGGGAAGAGGAGTTCCAGACTTCTGATTAATTATCATGGTTGTGCATGGAATTTAACTTCAGTTTAGATTATTATAAATACGTATATTTAGGATTTACGCTTGCTATAGTAGATGTACAAGGTCAAAATTAAGCAATGCCTGATCACTCACATTATGAAAATGGGGGTCCATTGGGTGGATGACTTTATGGATACTTAATACAGATAACTATAAGGATTCGAACGCATGCGTGGGCTGCTACAGAGCTGTAGAGGCATTAAAAAGTAATTTTATGGGGAGTTGGATTTATGTTATGGACAAAAGTCAAGGTGGTGCGCTTACCATTGCAGTAGGGACACTGTATAAAGAGGTTACAAAAGTGATTTCCGAGATTACTTTTCTATCACATTATTAGCGGTGTGTAAAACTATCGATTGAGGGTCCATACCCTGTGATATATAGATTTTTCAATATTTGGATCAACATCATGCTTAGAGGCTAAAGTGCATGATACATTGAGTTATTTTGATTGTATGAATTTAGCCTGATATAATTACTGGGGAGGCTTTAATGATAGTAGGACTTGAAGATATTGTGTGTCCACCCTTGACGGCCTTTGCAGTCTATAGCCGAATAAATTCTCCAAAAGAGATCATTGTGTATCCAAAGCATGCTCACGGTGGATTTACACAAAATGAAGATAAAAAAATCAAATTTTTATTGAAGGAGTAAAATGAAAAAAATACCTCTCGGGAGCGGCGGCTTAGCACTAACGTTTCCTATAATTACGCAAGCGTATCTTTATGCCAATTTTAAAATAATCTCAAGTGTATTGTTTTCTATTGGAATAATTATTTTCATTATAACAATAATCAATTGGATAATAAATATGAAGGAAATTATGATTACATTTAAGGAACCCGAGAGGGGAGGATTTATTCCAACGATTGCCATGGCGCTCATTATAGCTTCTTCTATTGAATATCATTTTTACAATGGTAATTTTGCACTTTGTTATACACTGTTTTGGATTGGTGTATTTTTGTTCGTAGTACTGTCAATAATATTTTGGGTAGTTCAATTGAGAAGCTTTTCAATTTCAAAAGCTTTTCCAAGTTGGTATATTCCCTCTGTAGGAATTATGGTAGTTGCCATTGCAGGATACAATTTTAGGATTCATATTTTTGTCTTTTTGATTACTTACGTAGGATATATACTCTTTTTTGCGGTTACATTTGTATTAATAAAAAGATTTTTAATGAAAGGATTTAAATTTGATTCAATTAAGCATAGTTTTGGTGTATGTGCAGCACCAGCTTCATTGATTGTACTCGCAAGCGGCCGCTATGAAATATTTTATCCAGTAATGTATGTATTTTTAGTGATTTCACTTATAATGGTGATTTGGGTCTATACTAAAATCCCTTATATTTTGAAATCCGCCTTTCATCCAAGTTGTGCGAGTATAACCTTCCCACTTGCTGTTAGTTGTGTAGCCATTCAACAGGTGCTTAAGCATATTCATAGCTTTGAAATAAAAACAATATTATTTGGTATAATGGGAATTGAAATTGCAGTAGCATCCATGATATTATTATATGTTTTAGGTGGTTATATCCATTGGGTTTTTAAAAAAAATTACCAGTAAGAACGGTATAATTTGCCATAAACTATCACTAAAACATAATAGAGAATAAGCCAGATAGAACAGAGAGAGCTATATTTTCGCAATTTTATTTGGTTTTAGTATATCTGAAGAAAAATCTCGGAACGTATCAATAGTAGAAATAAAAAATTATATATTTTAAAAAAACTCTCCCTTAATTTAATAAGGGAGAGTTTTTTTAAGAACTATTTTGTTGTAGCGCTTCCAGAAACAGTAGAACTTCCAGAAGTTGTAGGTGCAAATTTTAAATTAACACCATTCACATAATTTTGTAGGAGTGGAAGGCTTGCAAGTGTTCCCCCATTCATCACAGGTAGAGATACTATTTTTCCATTATAACTTACTTGCACAAAATATTGATTTGAATCAGTTTTATAGAGTTTAATCAATACATTTGAAGCATATCCAGGTTCAGTTGCTAGAGGTGCTCCAAGAAGTGCCATTATAGGTAAAATGGTAATATCATGGCCAGAATAGTAGTAAAGTTTTGTTCCATTAGCGGTGTTATTTGCAAAAGCATTTAAATTTACCACAATATCATTTACAAGTTGATCACCCATGACATATGATACATTCATGTTTTGAAATTGGACAGCAAGGCCAGTATTTGTAGCATCAAGGATATTATTAATATCTTGAGTTGAAAGTCCCTTAGGCATTAGTAGTCCATGAGCTTTTGCAACAGTAATCATATCGCCTACAGTCAGAACGTCAGCGAGTGAGTGGATTGGATTTCCAAGAACTAGTTGCCATTTAGCAAAATAAGGTTGATATTTTGCTTGAAGCGCTAACCATGCAGGAGAAGTGTAAACGTATTGATTAAGAAGAGCAAGATACTTAGTGTATTGTGTTAATATTGTAGAATCATTTATTTGAAGCATCTCTATTGGGATAGGCTGAAAAGCGTTTGGAAGAGCAGGTTTTCCATTTGGTAAATTTGGACCTGTTCCAGGAGGATAGAGTCCCATTAAGACACATTCTGCGGTATCAAACGTTCTGTTTGTTGCACTTGATATGGCAGTAATAGAGCCTGCTTGATAGTTAAGAGGTAATAATTTTTCGTTGGTAACCAAATCATTTCTAAGCGTAGAGCCTAAAGAAAATGCTTGATTCATTCCAATGGGAGTTAATTCTTGAAGTGGACTTCCCCAGTTGTAGTTAAAATTTTGAATGTTTCCAAATGGGGCTCTATCTCCATGGCGTGTAATGAGTACAGCTCCGACAAGTGTGTTTTGAGCTAAGGTACATAGAGAAATGGTAAAGAGTGTTGCAATAAGTAATATAAGTTTTTTCATTTTACTTCCTTTCATGTTAATAATGTAATTCCTTCAATAAAAAAATGATTATGAAGTAATATTCATAATCATTTTAGCATAAATAATGATAAATATCAAATTAAATTTCCCCATACTAATAATAGAGTCCAATACCAAATTTATAATAGGTTTGAGTATATAAACTCAAGAGGGATTGAGGGTTTTGAGCTAATGACATCAAAATAGCGGGATTCATTTGTAAAGCGTAGGAAGTTCCAATTTGAATGAAAATAAAAGGTGTATTTTGCATATTTGAATCAAAAGTATGTAGATACATAAGGTATAAGGGAATAGTGCCTGAAATGGGAGCGCCATTTTGATATTGAAGGGTACTTTCGTATCCCGTGCCTGCACCAAAGGCGTCACTTTGCGTAATATTTGCCATGAGTGTCTCCTGTACATTCATTGGAAGTAAATTAAACTGTGTGTTTTGGGAGAGTGAAAACAATGAATCAGAAAATGCATAAGAGGTTAGTGAAAAAAAGAGTAGATATAATTTTAAATTCATAATAACCTCCTTAAATTTTCAATAAAATTATATCATAAAATAATGAGTTGTAATACATAGTGATTGTTCAAACATAATTAACATGAACTTCAACTTATGGTATAATAATAAAGAAATAAGGTAGAGATATCGTTTTTTGGTAGAGGAATCATTTTTGTTGAAAATAAAGAGTTAGCATAAAAAGTAAGAGAAAGGAAAACCTTCTAATACGACGACGGGAAAATAAATTTATATTGGAGGAGAATTGTGATATTAGAATTACTGAAAAAAGGGTATGCAGAAAAAAAAGACTTGAATTGTTCAGAAGCAATCCTTTTTGCAGCGAATAGTGCTTATAAGTTAGGGTTAAATGATACTGCCTTAAAGTTATCAAGTGGATTTGGAAGGGGAATGGCGGTAGAATCAGTATGTGGTGCAATCTCGGGAGCGATAATGGTACTCGGACTTTTAACCGTTGAAAGTGTTGCACATCAAAGTTTTGAAGTGCAACTTTTCACGAAGGAATTAATAGATCGCTTTGAAGAGGCGCTTGGGGATAGAGAGTGTATAAACTTAGTTCCAAGATATAGAACATTAGAGCATAAATGCAATAAATTAATATTTAAGGCTGCAGAAATTCTTGATGAGATTCTAATACGGGAGAAACTATTAGAAAAATTTAGAGGTAGCGATGAAAAAAATCAATGAATTCGAAGCAAGACGACTTAGTTTGAAAGAGTATTATTTTCAGAAATTATTAAATATAGTCTTGTTAATCGTAATATCACAATCCGATGGGGTTTGAATTTCAACTTAATCAGTAACAAAAATGTATGAAAAATATTGTGAAAAGGAATTTTAAATACAGGTTTTTCTTGTAATCCATTTCTTAATCAAGAACCAAATAGTCATGAAGCAATTTTAAAATACAATTATTTCAATTAGAAACATTTTAAAAATAACCACAATTCTCAACTAAGTTGCACTTAATTTGACAATTGAGGAAATCAAATAATGATAGCTTTGAAGGCTATATTTTTCTTCGAATGTTTAGCTATGTATGGTGTTTCTGCAGCAATGCTAGGATCATTAGGACAAATTGTTAATACGCTAATAATGATGTGTGTTATCATTTTGGGTTCAAATTTATGGGGTCTCTTATTTGGAGAGTGGAAAAATTGTTCGAAAAATTCAAAAAATACGATGATTTTTGCAATTTGTTTATTTTTAATAGCTATCTATTTTCAAATGATGGCATCTTGCTTTAGATAATTCCAATAATATTTTTTCAAACGACAAATGGCGACAATGCATACCCTGCATATAAAATGCTAAAATCCCTTCCAAAAAACAATTATGACCTCAATAACCAAACGGTATTTTACAAAATTCTTGATAAATAGAGAAGGAGTTTTCAAGAAACAATTTTCCCCATAAATAGCCCTAAATCTTTTGATCAAATAGTCGAATTAAAGATAAAAAAATAGAGATGAGGCTAGCAGCCTCATCTCTATTTTTTTATGTGAAATATTTTTCCCACCGATCACTAAGCAATATTTTTTTAAAAATTTTCTTTTTAACATTAGGAAAATGAATATGAAATCTTAATAGCAGCTGAAGGGCAATATAAGCGATGATGTTGAAAAAAACTGAAGTAATAAACATACCGAGCAAAAGATTTTCTGAAAATGTTGAGGCCCACATAGACCCGATAGAAGCGATGATCATTTGAATAAAGACAAGAAATCCTAGCGCTTGGCCGCTATTTTTTTTAAAACGGTTCATTGCAATGATTTGAACAAGTGCAAGCATAAAGCCTAACCCAAAACGCATTAATATAGCAGAAATAATCACGATGAAAGCTTTTAATTCTAATCCAGGTAAAATAAGCGCTAACCCCATAAGAATGGATCCAAAAAGATTGCAAAGAACACCTATAGTTACAATTTTATAATGGGGATAATCTCGGTTGTTTAACCGCCTCATTAACCAATTTCCAATAAGATAAAGGAGTGAAAGAAATATAAAAATATAGGAATAGAGTAATGGTGTAAATTTAAAGTTTTCAATGAAGATATAGCTTGAAATATTTAAAAAAATAAAGTATGGTGCAAAACAACAGCTGGTAATGATAAGATAGGCATTAAACTCTTTAGTAAGCAAAAAGAAGAAAAATGAACTTGAATAGTTAATAATATTTGGGATATCTTTGCGTACAGGAATACTTTCTGAAAGAGATTTTGATATTGCCCATATTAAGTAGAAAATAAATAGAAGTAAAACGAGAAAGCAGTATCTCCAAGAGAGGTGTGTGGCAATAAATGCACCTACAATAGGTGCAATAGCTGGCGAAATAACAAAGGCTGTGAAAAGCAATGAATTTAAACTCACTTGTTCTTTAGGGGTGTATAGGTCTTTGACAATTTGCCTTGTAACAATAAAATTAAATCCGACTGTAATACCTTGGACAGCACGAATGATAATCATTGTATTAATATCATTTGAAAAAATCAATATAAGAGTTGCAATAGCAAAAGCAATATTTGTGTATAAGAGGACAGGTTTTCTTCCAAATCGATCGCTTAACATAGGAGCGAAAAGACCAGATAATGCTGAAGTAAGGACGAAAATACTAATAGTAATACTTGCGAGTGATTCCGTTGTATGAAATTGGGTTGTGATTTCAGGAAGAGAGGGTATGTAGATATCTGTTGCCATTCCCGAAATGAGGAGTATCATTAAAAGAAGAAAGATCAGATAATTTGATTTTGCCTGTACGACTTCGGTTTTCATAAAGCCTCCTTGAATATCTCTATTGTACTCCTTTTTACAAAAAATTACAATAAAAAAGCACTAACGCAGCTGAGTGATTGAATAAATTAAAGTGAAACGAAATACCTAGTATCACTACTAGGCCCAGAGGAGAAGATATTAACAAATTTATAACTATTACAAAATAATTTTTCCATAAAATAATGGAACGAATAAAACGACAATTTGTAATACGAGTAATTAATTAAGTTATAGAGTTGATGTAGAGGGCAGAGAAGAGCGGGAAATATTTCAAATAGATAAGTAAGTACTATATTTTATTTTAAGAGAGTGGTAAAATAAAGAGGGGGTATTATGATAATAAGAGCTGATTTTTATATAATAGAGCTTCCGCTTGTGAATGCTTTTTCAAATAGTCAAAATCAATTATTAAAGAGAAAACTCGGGATATTGAAGTTAGAGAGTTCCACAGGTAATATGGGTTATGGGGAACTGCCCCTTTTTGAATATCAAGGATATACTAAGGAAACATTTGAAATAGCGTTAAGTGAATTGAAGTGCGAGTTAAGAGTGTTGCTTGGCGAAACTTCGCAGCTAAATTACACGTATTCAACTGAGTCATCTGGTGCACGTTCATGTATTGATATGGCACTCTATCATCTATATTCTCTTGAGAAATCATTACCTTTAGGGAAAATTTTAAAAAGTCGTGGTAGAGCCATAGATGCGGGAATCGTATTTGGCCTTGAACCCATTCAAGATATTATTGCGAAAAGTCATGAAGCCATAAAATGGGGTTATAAAAGAATTAAATTAAAAGTAGATGATGACAGTTATTTAGAAAGAGTAGCAAAATTTCGTGAAAATTTTAGAGAGATGCCCCTTCTAATTGATGGCAACATGGCGTTTAAAAGTCATGTTATACAAAAATTAAAAAAATTAGAAGAATTCTCAATAACACTTATCGAAGAACCATTGGAGAAAAAAAACTTCGCTCAATATTTTGAACTTAAAAAGCATCTTCAGATACCGATTTTCGCAGACGAATCTTATGAAAATTTTCAAGAACTAAAAATAGTGATTGAAAATAGAGTGTTTGACGGTATAAATTTGAAGCTCTGTAAAATTGGGAAAATATCAGATTTTAGAGTAGCGTATCAATTAGCACAAAAATATGGTGTAAAAACTATGATTGGAAGCATGTTAGAGACATCGCTTTCTAAAAGTTTTCACGCGCATTTTGGCTCTTGGGGCCATTATTGTTCAGGAGATCTTTCTGATTGGCGACGTTATTTTTCCAAGGATATTTTAGAAAAAAATCTTGAAGTTTTAAAGGGTAAAATTGAGCTTTCCCAGAGGCTTGATGTGTGTGAAGAAATTATAAGAGAGAACCTCGTTTCTTCTTTTACCCTCGAATAGGAGGAAAATATGAATTTAGATTTTTTTTTCAAGAGTAATAAAAATAAATTTTTATTTATGGATAAAGAGAATATTCATATTGGAGTTGGGATAAAAAAAATTGTGCCGATTGAATTATTAGAAGAAAATGCGACTTTTGCTTTTATAATGACACATTTTTATAATACAGACTCAAAATTATGGAAAAATTTTACTCCAGGAGCTTATTTTCCTGAAGAATATATTAAACTATCAAAAAAAAATCTAGTCTCTAAAAAATCAGATGTGTCTTATTCATATGAAGTTTTTCAGGAAAATATAGATGCATATCAAATAATTTTTGACAGAGTAATGGATGCGGTGTTAAGCGGTGAGTGTGATAAAGTGGTTTTATCGCGTTTAGTTGAATGCAAATTAGATAAAAAGGTAGATTATGAGACCCTTTTTTATAGAGCAATAGAAAATAATAAGACGAGTTATATATTTTTTTATTTTATGAATGACCAGTGCTTTTTTGGTGCAACGCCGGAACTTTTGGTGAAAAAAAAGGGTAATGAAGTTGAAATAGATGCTTTGGCGGGAACTATGAAAAATAAAATCGAAAATTATGAGAAACTTCTTCACTGTAATAAAAATAGAGAAGAACATCAAATTGTAGTGGACGAAATTTCTGAAGTGATAAAGGAAATGGGCTATGAGTGTAAAATATCTGAAACAACAACGTTACCATTAAAAAATCTTATTCATTTGCATACCAAAATACAAGCAACTTCGAATGCGTCGATTATTAATTTTTTAAAAATGCTTCATCCAACTCCTGCACTTGGGGGAAGACCTCAAAAGGCGGCGCTAAAAGTGATTAAACGAGTTGAAAACTATCAACGAGGGTGTTATGGAGCTCCAATTGGGTATTTTGAAAAAGGCTCGGGCTTATTTGCGGTTGGAATACGAAGTGCGCTTTCTGAAGATAATAAATTGACGTGTTTTGCTGGTGGAGGAATAGTCCGTAAATCGAACTATCTTGATGAATATAAAGAGAGTGAAAATAAGCTCAAAACCATATTAGAATTATTGAAACCTTAATATTTTAGTAACTTAGAGAAAAGAGGAGTTATGGTAAGTCAAATACTTTCAAAATATTTTTCAGTTTTTGTAGATGAATTGATAGAGTGTGGTGTAGACTCCGTGGTACTATCTCCAGGTTCAAGGTCAACCCCACTTGCAATGCTATTTTATGCACGAAAAGAGATTAAATGCTATATGAACATTGATGAAAGAAGCGCTGCGTTTTTTGCCTTAGGTCTTTCAAAAGAAAGTCAAACCCCCACAGTACTCGTCTGTACAAGTGGTTCTGCTGCTGCAAATTATTATCCTGCTATAGTTGAGGCTAATTTAGCACGTGTACCTCTTATTGTAATTACAGCAGATCGACCACCCTATATGCAAGGGGTAGGTGCGGCGCAAACGATGTATCAAAAAGAACTTTATGGTAGACATGTTGTATATCACGAAGAGCTAGCGTTAGCAAAAAATGATTTTGATTATCAACTGTTAAGAGAAAAAGCGGCTCATTTTTTTTTACTATCCAAAAATTTAAAAGGTGTGGTGCATATAAACGCACCAGTGGAAGAAGAGGTGATACCAGAAATTCTTGATGAGTATTATTCTGTGGGAAGAAATCAAAAAATATGCGGGGCAGAAGTGAAAATAGCGTTTAGCGCTCAAGAGTCGCTGCTCTCACATCTTCAAAATAAAAAAGTATTGATTGTGGTGGGGTTTGAAGATG
>JAPLKR010000109.1 GCA_026387965.1 Fusobacteriota bacterium
AAAATAATTTCAATTGATTTGGATGGGACACTATTAAAAGATGATAAAACAATTTCAAAAGAGACTCTAGCAACCTTAAGAAAAGCAGAATCGATGGGTAAACATATTGTGATTAATACGGGAAGACCAAGGCATAGAACCGAAAGTGTTCTGCCTAGTGAATTTAAAAAATACATTTGGATTTGCTCTAATGGCGGAGATATCTTTCAAGAAAAAATAAATATTAAAAAGTCACAGATTGAAACATTTGAAGGTTATGAGATAATAAAACATATTGTTGAAAAATATCCTTCAGTGAGATTTGGAATAGATGTTGGTAGTGATTCAATTACGTTTTTTAAAGATGATGTTTTTTATACAGAATTTAAATTATCTTTTCAAGAGTTTGTAGGGTTTCAGCCACAAGAGATTTTTTCTATTTTTATTTCATTAAAAGATGTTGAACAAAAAGACTACGAGGAATTGGTTAAATGCATTCCAGAGAGCTGTCGTATCATGAAAACAGATTTGGATCTATTTGCAACGATACTTCCCAGAGAAGTTTCAAAATTTTCTGGAATAGAGTATGTTTCAAAGCAACTTGGATGCACAATAGATGATGTGGTCGCTTTTGGCGATGATATAAATGATTTAGAAATACTTGAGCGGGTTAAATGGGGGGTTGCCATGGGCAATGCTGTTACTAAAATAAAAAGTGTATGTCGAATTCATACAAAAAGCAATGAAGAAGAGGGTGTCAGACACTACTTAGAAAAATTTATTTTAGAAAAAGATAGTATTGACTCGAGACGATAAAAAAACGCTTAATTTAAGCGTTTTTTTAGGATGTTATAAACGTTACTTTTCGTTTTTTTTAGGGTGTTTTTTTGCGTATTTTCGTTCGTTGATATCCCGTGAAATAATACGCCTGGCGCCTTCAAGGAAAGGATCTAATTCTTTTACAACTTGTTGTTTTGCCATATCGATAAATAAATTTACGCCAACGGAAATTAATAAAATAATTGCAAAAGCAATAACAAGCGTCTTTATCGCATGATGATTGTCTTTGAAATAAAATAACAAAATAAATGCTAGAATAATAATGAGAATAGTAACAAAAATTGAAAGTACACGTTTTTTCAGTGCGTTAACTTCTTTGAGCTTCTTATTGAGTGCTTCAAAAAACTCTGTATCAAATTCTTTCATAGTAACCTCTTTCAGATGATGTTTCTAAGTAATATTGTATACAAAAAACAAAAATAATTCAAGGGAAAGTGACAAAATGAGAAATAATATTTTAAAACTCGGAATAATCATACTATTTTGTATCATTATTTTCTTGGTTTTTTATTTTAAAGTGTATCAATTAGCCAATATTCAATTTTGGATGGTAACGCATGATAAGTTAATGACATGGATAGCTTCAAATTACTTAATTGCGATAGTTATTTATGTCACTCTGTTTTCAATATTATTGGGGTTTTATATGCCGTTTTTTGATTTTAGTATTATTCTATCGGGCTTTTTATTTGGTTGGGATGGGATGTTTTACTGCAGCATTATTGTGGTTTTAAGCAGCTATATTCTTTATGTAATTGGGAAAACACTTTTTAAAAATATAGCAGAGAAATTTCTTTTGAAATCAAAGAAAATATCAAACGTAACAAGTAGTATTCGGAATCAAGAAAATTTTTCGGTTTTTATCCTACGGTTTTTACCGTTATTTCCTTTTCAAATAATCACACTGCTATGTGCAATTATAGGAATCAGAAAAAAAAATTTTCTTTTTTTTTCTTTGCTTGGGTATTTACCTAGAATGGCTATTTATGTGTATATAGGAATCAAATTGGAGCATTTTTTTGAACTCGGAGAGAGTAATGTGAACATTTGGCAAGCTATACCTATAAAATCCATTTTAATTATTATGTTGATTTTGGGGCTTTTTATGATATTTGGCTATTGGTACATGAAAAGAGGTAGAAAAAATATATAAAAGTGGTGTAAACCTTTGGTTTATGGTACAATTAAAATAAAATATACTAATATTTAGACACAAGGAGACACAATGAATGTAGTGGTTAATGAGATGCTTGCGCAACTAAGAGTGGGGACAGAATTAGGAAGATTTTTACCAACGGTAGCTGGGACAGCGATATTAAATCTACCTCCACAAGAAGTGACAGTGATATGTGAAGTAAACGATTTTAGCGCTTTTGAACATCAAATAATTAAACAATTTTGGTTTAACGATCGATTTAAGATTATTAAAGGAAATGAAAAAATAGAGGCGTCATTTTTTTTTCAGGATGTGAGATTTAAGTTTATTGCTCGAGATGAAAATATTTTCGAACAAAAACTCTATAAGGCGACATTTATCATTGAAAAATTTGATGAAATTACAGAGGGTAATTACTCAGGAAAACTCAAAAAATATCTCTCAAAATTCCACAGTTTTGAAGAGGGAGTAGGGACACTTCTGAATCTTTCAATGACGTATGAAGAGGTTAAAAATTATTTGAAAGAGTTCTCAGAGAGTATTGTAAAGAAAATTGCGTAGGAGGGGTTGTGCAAAAGGATATGCATTATAGTGCACTTTACGTCTTGGGGAGATTGGCAGGAATAAAAAAATATGAATCATTTAGAATTGCGGCGGCGTCAGAATTAGTGGATGAATCTAGGCAGTCTAAACTTCTGAAAATTCCAACTGGCCATAGAATTGATGTGGTGACCACATCGCATGCAGCGGTAAATGTGAAAAATGTATTAGCAACAGAGCAACGTTATATTTGGGTTCCATTTCATTTTATACCAGGGAATGAAGGAACGAGTGAAAATGAACGATTCATGTGCAGAAAAGACAGCCAAATTTCGAAGGAAATAATGGAGCATTTTTTTGTGGATTATTATCAGGAAAAATTTGGACTTTCGTATCTAGGGATTGCGTTTCATATTTATATGGATACTTTTTCTCATTATGGATTTTCAGGATTAAAATCAGAGGCCAATCACATTAAAAATGAGAGTATAATAATTCTTAATGAAGAAGAAATTTACAAACGCTATAAGGCGCTTTACAATCACCCAAAAGGGGCACGTCGTTTCTTTTCAAAGCTTGGATATCTAATGGGCGATAAAATTGAATCAGTCAGTGAGTTAATGGGAGAAAAAACTGGTGCGATAGGACATAGCGCAGCAGGGCACCTTCCTGATTTTCCGTATGTAAGTTGGCAATATTCATATCAATTTAAGGGCGAGATCAGAGAGGTTGTTAGGCATAATAGCTTGGATTTTTTGGAGGCATGTGAAAAGGTTTTTGCGCTATTGAAGCGAGTGCGGGATGTTCGTCCAGATATTTTTGAAGAGTCAATCATAAAAGATTTTACTGAAATTTCAAAAGATGTTTCAGAAATTCTTCAAACACCTGGAAGAAGGGGAGTACGAATAAAATTGTGGCAAAGATTGCTCGAAAAATATTCTAATTTGCTCGAAGAAGTTGATTGGAAGCCTGTACCTTTAAAGGAAAAAGTTGAGTTATTTGCTGAAGAACTAAAAGGAAAGGATTTAGGTGAACATCCGAGATATCAATTTTATCAAGCGGCACATCTAACTCAAGTTTATATTTTAAGAAATGTTCTACCTAAATATAAGCTTTTTGCAATATAGTATATTTTTGTGTAGGATAATTGAAAAATATTAAAATAAATGATACAATTTAAACATAAATAATAATCAATTAAATGGAGGAGATTTATGAGCATAAAAAAATTCAACCAAAATCTCAACAATATTGAGCTACTGCAACACTATATGGAGAAGATCGAAAAAGATATGAAGGGAGCGCGTCTTTTTTTAGAAAATTTAGAGAAAGATCATAAAAACATCTATAATACAATTACTAAAATTGAAAAAAATGAGCTTTCAACTGAACTTGAAGAATTAGCTCTTGAAATACATGATTTTCACTACTCAGCAAAACTTAAATTTGTAAAAATATTTAAAACAATCAGAGAAGATTTTAATGAAGGAATTTTTGAATAAGAATAGCAAAACAAGAAAAATCCATCACTATGATGGTTTTTTTCATTGAATTTTCAAAGAAAAGATGGCATAAAATTAAGGGGACAAATTGTTTTTATCACTGCATCATATTATTTATTCACTAATTCCGATTATTTTGGTTGTTGCGTTTGGGTGGGTCGCTGGAAGTAAGAAAATAATTGATAATAAACACAGCGGAACACTATCAACTTATGTTCTATATTTTAGTTTTCCATGTGCACTTTTTATACAAACTGCCACTACAAAACCATCGCAACTATTTAATGTTAAATTCGTCATAGCCTTTTGGATCGGGTTAATGCTAATGTATTTTATTGGTTATTTAGTTCAGCGAAAAGTATTGAAAAGAGATGTTCGAGAGTCAGCTCAAGGCGCTTTTGTTACCTCGTTTCCTAATATGGCATTTATGGGAATCCCTATTTTCACAGCATTATTTGGGCTTAACTCACTGATTTCAATCGTAGTAGGAAATATTTGTTCAAGTCTTCTAATGATTCCGATTGTAACTATTTTACTATCTGGGTCTAGTGAAAAACAAAGTGTATTTAAAATAGTGAAAAATGTGATTAAGAAGCCACTAATTTTTGCACCAATACTAGGAGTAATATACTCCTTTTGTGGGTTTCATTTGCCAGATGTTGCCTCTCATTCACTTAATTTAATTGGAGAGACAACCAGTGGTGTATCACTATTTACAATGGGACTCATTATGTCAAGTTTTGTAATAAAATTTAATAGATATGTTGTATTGAGTATTATACTGAAAAATGTTATTCATCCTCTTTTAATGATGGCAATAATTTTAATCTTTGGAATAAAAGGAATACTTGCAAAAGAGGCTATTTTATTATGTGCTATGCCAACAGCTACGATTACAACCATGTTTTCATTAAAATATGAAGTTTTAGCAGAAGAAACGACCAGTGTAACTATTTTAGGAACCATTATTTCTCTTGTTACCTTGACACTGTTTATGCTAATTGTAGGAATAAATTAAATTATAGGAGGCTAGAATGAAACTTTTTATTGATACAGCCAATTTAGAAGAGATAAGAAAAACGGCCGAAATGGGAGTGATTTGTGGTGTAACAACCAATCCCACGCTCATAGCCAAAGAGGGTAGAGATTTCAAATTAGTTATTAGTGAAATTGTTAAAATTGTGGACGGTCCAATTAGCGCAGAGGTTATTAGTCTTGAAGCGGATAAGATGGTTATGGAAGCAAAAGAGTTGGTAAAAATTCATGATAATATTGTAATTAAAATTCCTATGACTATTGAGGGATTAAAAGCAGTAAAAGTGCTTTCAGAGTTAGATATAAGAACCAATGTTACTTTGATTTTTTCGAGCGGACAAGCACTACTTGCTGCACGTGCAGGGGCAAGTTTTGTCAGTCCCTTTTTAGGACGACTTGATGATATTGGTGCAGTTGGAATGGATTTGGTGGCTGATATAGCACAAATTTTTGCTATGCACGGCCTTGAAACAGAAATTATTGCAGCAAGTATTAGAAATCCACTTCACGTGACTGAAGCAGCTAAAGTAGGAGCCCATATTGCTACAGTTCCTTATAAAGTGATCGAACAAATGACAAAACATCCACTTACTGATGCGGGTATTGCAAGTTTTTTAAAAGATTGGAATGCAGTGTTTAATAAGTAAATTTTGGTGTGAAACAATGGAAATTATTCGAGCCTGACTAAAATCTATAAAGAAAACAGTATGATTATTATAGGCGTAACCATATATGAGCAAGGAGAAATTAAAGCGATTTCTCCGGTTACTCAATGGTGAAGAATCTATCAGTATGTAATAAAACGGTAAAAATACAAAAAAGGGGAGTATAAAAAATGACATTACAAGAGAGAGCATTAAAGCTACATGAGGATCACAAAGGCAAAATTGAGGTAATTTCAAAAGTAAGTTGTGCTAGCAAAGAGGACTTATCGCTTGCTTATAGTCCAGGGGTCGCTGAGCCTTGCGTAAAAATTTCTAAAAACAAAGATGATGTATACAAATATACAGCAAAAGGAAATATGATAGCTATTATTACAGATGGATCTGCAGTTTTAGGTCTTGGAAATATTGGACCTGAAGCAGCACTACCTGTTATGGAGGGAAAAGCCATTCTTTTCAAAACGTTTGCAAATGTTGATGCCTTCCCAATTTGCTTAGATACACAAGACACAGAGGAAATAATCAGAACGGCGAAGCTGATTGCCCCAGGATTTGGTGGAATTAACCTAGAGGATATCAGTGCACCGCGATGTTTTGAAATTGAGAAAAGACTTCAAGCTGAACTCAATATTCCAGTTTTTCATGATGACCAACACGGAACGGCTATTGTTACGTTAGCTGGACTAATCAATGCATTAAAAGTAGTAAAAAAGTCTATTAGAGAACTGAAAATCATCATCAATGGTGGTGGAGCGGCAGGACAATCTATCGCTGATCTACTTCTTGAGTATGGTGCAAAAAATATCATCGTTTGCGATAGAGCAGGGGCAATATCCCGAGATAATCCTGCTTCTTGGAAAAAAGACAACCATGAGCCACTCTCTCAAAGAACCAACCCATACTCTGAAAATGGAAGTTTAGCAGATGTGTTCAAAAAAGCAGATGTATTTATTGGGGTATCTGGACCAAATATGGTAACAAAAGAGATGGTTAAAACCATGGCAAGAGATCCCATTGTTTTTGCAATGGCTAATCCGACACCTGAGATAATGCCGGATATCGCAAAAGCAGGGGGCGCAAGAATTGTTGGAACAGGACGTTCGGATTTCCCTAACCAAGTAAATAATGTGCTAGCATTTCCAGGAATCTTTAGAGGGGCGCTAGATTCAAGAGCCACGGCGATTACACGCGAGATGTATGCTGCAGCTGCAGAGGCAATTGCAAACAGTATTCCAGAATCAGAGTTGAGAGATGATTATATTATTCCTAATCCTTTTGATAAAGCTGTCCCAAAGTTTGTTGCAGCAGCAATCGCTAAAGTGGTTGAAAAAAGCAGAAAATAGTATTATGAGGTGGGCGAATAGCTCACCTTTTCTAATAAAACCATTTGAACACGGATGTTTTCGACATACATGAAAAGAGCTGATTTTCACAGGTAGTAAAAGTACTATATGATAAGAATATGTTTAAATCTATGTGTATCTGAGTTTTTCAAATTTTTATACGCATGTTCTGAAGTTATCGAATTCAATTGACACTTTTTAGCGTAAAGGATACAATATAGAAAATGCAAAAGTTAAGGAGCATATGAATGAAACTTGTCATTGCAGAGAAGCCCTCAATGGGAAAAACTCTCCAAAGTTGGCTTAAGAAAAATGGAATGGTTGAGTATAAAGTAACATGGCAATTTGGCCATATGCTCCAACTTGTTGAACCAGAAGAGTATAATAAAAAATGGAAATATTGGTATATTGGAAATCTGCCCATTATTCCTGATAAGATGCGAATGAAGATTATTGATGATAAAGGTATTCGTGATCAAGTAAAGCTTATTTCGAAGCTTATTGATGAGTGTGATGAAATTGTCCATGCAGGAGATCCCGATAGAGAGGGGCAACTTCTTGTGGATGAGCTTTTAGAGTATCTCGGCAATTCAAAACCCGTTAAAAGAATTTGGCTTGCGTCGCTTGATGATATCTCTATTAAACGTGCATTTGATGATATAAAGGATAATAGTAATTTTTTTGGCTATAAAATGGCTGCTCAAACCCGAGGTGAAATTGATTGGTTGGTAGGAATGAATTATACGCGTGCGTTTACTCACACTTACAAGAAGCAAGGTAAACCTTTTGTTAGTATTGGGAGAGTTCAAACCCCAACACTAAAGTTGATAGTAGATAACCATTTTGAAATTGAAAATTTCACTTCGGTAAAGTTCTATTCTTTAAAAGGTCAATTTAAACTTGAAAATGACAATTTTCAAGAAGTATTAGAAGCGAATTTAATTTTACCTAAAGATTTGGAAGTATTTCTAAATGAAGAGGGGCGACTTTTAGATAGAAGTGTTTTAGATCACATCTCAGAAAAAGTCAATGGAAAATTAGGGGAAGTGACCAACTTTGACAGAGCGAATAAAACAACCCCTCATCCATTAGGTTATAATCTCTCTTCACTCCAAGCTACAGC
>JAPLKR010000097.1 GCA_026387965.1 Fusobacteriota bacterium
ACAAACAAATAAAAATATACATTATTCCCCCTAGTTTTAAGGCGTGATTAATTATACTGCTAAAAGGGGAAAAAGTAAAGGGGGTAAAATAATGGGTCCAGTTCCTATGATTGTCGGTGCTCAAATTATAGGTGGCATTTCTGATGTGGTTATTGATAGCCTAGTAGATGCTACCGCAGATTATATGATGAGCGTGGCACAACAATATATAAATGAAAAATTTCCTAATGGACAGAGTACAGGCTTTATAAATACTTTAATAACTCAAATGCGTATGGGGGTTATGGCAAGAACTCAAGCTAGTTTTATGATGACTGCGAGCTCTGTTAATGGAAGAATTACTCAAAAAGTACAAAATGGCGTGACAGCATATAAAGATAAATTAAAAAGTTCTAGAGGTGGTTTTATGTCTACTGCTGGCATGTTAAATTTATCTAGTGGTGGTAAGCTTAATAAAGAGTTGAGAAATGCAGGTGTAGAACATGAAAAATCGCAACAATCATATTTACAAGCTGTTCATAATGGTTCAATAGCTAGTGCAAATGAGGCACATGCTTTTGGAAATGGAACAGGAAGTTTAAAAAGTGCTTATGTACAATCTAAAAATACACCTTTGCAAAATAATAAAATATCAATTCCAGAATTAAAATCAATATTAAACGGTATGGGTTATTTTCCTGCACCTCAAGGGTTGTAATTATGGGTACACTATACAAAGTTACTATTACTCACGTAAGAACTCAACAATCAAGGCTCTTTGAATGGTATCTCAATTTTTTACCTAGCGATATTATTAAAGCTAAAAATTTTGCTTTATCACTTAATGGAGTACTTGAAGGAAATGCTATTTGTACAGATATTAAATATAGTATATACCAAGCAGACAAACCGCAACTTTTCACAGAAAATTATACTACTAAAATCATGTATAAAACAACTAAAAAAGGCATTTTTAACTGTTCTATACCGTATCTTGATACTAACTTTAATAAAACTGTTTTAAAGGGTTTTATGTCTCAGTATTTTGAAGATTTTTTAGATATTGATAATGTTCTAGTTAAGAGAGAAATATAAACATAGTCCGAAATGACTATAAACTATTAAAAAGTTATCTTGATTGAATGGGTCGACACGTTCAAATGTGATAAATGGTTAAGACCATAATAAAAATATAGAAATGAGGAAAAAAAATGAGAAAACACGTAACATTAAAATTCAAAAGCGGAAAAAGTACTAAAAGAAAAATCGAACTAAGAGATAACGGTTACATGGGTCAAAGTGGTATATATATTAATCTTGATACAAATGCTAAAGTAGAAGCACTTATTAATGGGTTAACTCCATTAGTTGAGGGTGTATGTTATTCATACATTATGCCAACATCAATTTATAGAGATGATATTGTAGCACAAAATCCTCAAGGTGATACTAATGGGTTAAGTGGTTTTGTGACTGTTTCAGTTTATTTTACTGATTCTAATTTAGCTTGTCGAATTACTATTAAAAATGCTAAAACATCAAAAGATGATGAGTTTAAAGCTTTGTTCGCTAGTCAAGAATATTTTGATTTTAATGGCACAAAACTAACAATGAAAGGGCAGCCGTATATTAACGGCAGCATATAGGTGTGAATTATGTTTAAAAAAGTAAATGATTTTATAATGGCAGTAAAAATTGGTGATACTGGTTTTGCTGTTTCTAGTTTACCAGAGTATGGAGTTCACCCCGAGTTTACCAGTCAATCAATTTCAGAGGCGTTTGTAGTATCTTTAAACCCATTATTAGAGGGGAAAGTGATTTCTTGTGCAACTAACATGGGGCTTTATTCTGCGGTAGATTTTATATCTCCTAATGATACAGGTGTAGCAATATCTAAAACTTATTCAATTAGTTTTAAAGATGTTCCGATGACTTGTAAATTTATAGTGCCTTTTGTGTCTCCATTGAAAATTAAAGAAGTGGGACAACTATTAAAAACTCTTGATTTTTATAATAACGGTGTTAAACTTATTATTAAAGGTGTAAAGGTTTCTATGTAATAAATAATAGCCGTTCGTGGTAACACGATAAGGAAATTAAACACTTCCAAGCGTGGCTTGGTCGGTTGTTAAGGGTGAGCCCTTAATGTCTAAGCATTTAAAAAAAATACTCTCAATTCTTGACATGTGCAAGGGTTGGGAGTATTCTGTTTATAGGGGGTGTATCATGGACGCAATGGGGAAATTAGTTATAGGCTTTTTAGAGGGCTTTTATAATGAAATACTAGAAAATGAGTGCCATCAATTCTGTAAAATCAATCATACATACATTGATAAAAGGGTATCAAGGCAATTAAAAACTAAGTACGGTACTTTAATCTAAAAAAACCTACTGTTCGATATTTCGCCCTAAAATTGAACTATTCACTATTTAAAAAATATGAAAGACGTTCTCAAGAGTTGTTGAACTTTGAAGAAAAACTTTATTCTTCTAGGATATACAAAAAAGATATTAAAAAAGTACTTGAACTATCAAATATTTCCGAAAATTCAAGAAAATCTTTATTGAATAAATACAATAAGCTATATAATGAATATTTAAACAAAAAAAAAGGGCAGTATGATATAATAAAAGTAGATGCAACATACTTTAATTATGGTTATACCGCCTATTTTGTATTTGGGATAAAAGGCAAAAATGTTAAAGTTCTTTACTATTTAATTACTCAACGTGATGAATGCTCAACAGATTGGGCGAAAGTTATAAATCATATCAAAAAAAACAATAATTACGGTGCTATGATAATTATAAGTGATTTAAAACCTTTACTAAAAACACAACTTTTAAAACTCGATAAAATACTACTTCAAAATTGTATTTGGCACAGAATTTATTCTTTTATTCACCGAATGAAATTTAGCGGTAAAGAGAAAAAACAATTTTTCCATGAATGGTATAATTATTTTTTATGTTGTGATTATTCAAGAGCATCTTTATTCTTTGATAATTTTAAGCAAGAAGATTTTAGAAGTTATTGGAATGAAGAAAAAAACAAAAAAGATATTGAGAAAATGAAAAATCAATACTATGATGATAATTTTTCATATTTAGGGTTGCCACTGGATATCCAAGAACAATATAGAGTAAAAAATACAATGCAAAATATGGACGTAGAAGCCTATATTTCTCAATTTAAAAATTATTTAAAGAAAAATTCTTTTTACAAAAGTATTGAGGAATTACAAGGAAAAATCTATATAATGCTTTCTAATTTGGGATATTTAGAACAATAATTTTTATTAACGGTAAAATTTGTGCTTGACTTACTTTTGGTTACTTTGGGGCAATGCCAAAGTGGTGTATAAAACGAATTTTGACTTTTTTCATTAACAACTATCTTTTGTAACATAACCAAAAATTAAAAGGAGTTGATGTTATGAGTAAGATAATGGTTATTGGTTCATCCAATTATGATTTAATGGTCTATACCGATAGATTTCCAAAGCCAGGTGAGACTATCAAAGGCAATAGTTTTGAGATGGGATTTGGTGGAAAAGGCGCTAATCAAGCCTGTATTGCCGCTAAGCTCGGTTCTGAAGTTTACATGGTGACACGTTTAGGGGAAGATATCTTCGGAAGAGAGACATATGAAAATTACAAGAATCTTGGCATTCACTTAGACTTTGTAAAATTCTCTCAAGGAGTGTCCTCAGGAGTCGCTCCAATTACTGTGGATATGCACAGTGAAAATTCAATCGTTATCGTTCCAGGCGCTAATGATTTACTCTCATATGATGATGTAGACGCAGCACTTAAAAATATTGCCCCAAATCTGGTTATTTTACAAAATGAGATTCGCCCAGAAGTGACTTATTATGCATTAAAGAAAGCAAAAGAGCTTGGAATTAAGACGCTGTATAATCCTGCACCAGTCCCAACAGAAAGCATTCCAACTGAAATCTTTTCAGCTATCGATATCTTGATATTAAACGAAACTGAAGCGGCGACTATTTTCAATTTAGACGAAAACAACATTTCTGCAATCACTCAAGCGCTACTGGAAATTCAAAAGCACCATAAGTGTACGATCATCTTAACACTTGGAAAAAAAGGGTCAACTTATATCGTTGATGGTACTGTTCACTTTATCGAAGGTATCTCTGTAAATGCTGTGGACACAACAGGTGCAGGTGACTGTTTTATTGGTAGTTTTGCGCATTTCTTCACTATGGGAGATGATATGGCTACTTCACTTAACAAAGCCTCTAAGATAGCCGCTTTAAGTGTTACAAAAAGGGGTACACAAAAAAGTTATCCCACACGCACTGAAGCTGATACATTTTTAGAAAAGTTTTAATTTCCTTATAATTAAATAAAGTTTCTATTATATTATTTTTTGGAATAATTTTGGGCGTTTTCTATCGATTTGTAGTACAAACGTAGTCAATAGATTTATTCACACTACTTCTAATAAATCAACACCATACAATGCTATTTTTTTTATATCTGTCGATATGTTTATTTCGATTATTTCAATACCAACGTTATGAAAAAGGCCTTTAAAGAACTTAGTGTATATTATTCGCAACATATTCTTCATGATAGCGAGTTCCTAAGAGTTATAATGAGTAACTCTTAATATCATTGCTTCTGGAACAGTTAGTTACTCCTATATCTTATGGCTTAGAGTAAGGGGGCAACCATTGTTGACAATTTATGTATTAGCGTTTGGAAAGAATTTAAAAACACCATCAAAAGTACTCACATACGTCAAAAATTTATAATTTTACCCTTCATAATAGACTCATCATAATTATCTGTGCCAATAAATAATTAAAATAATAAAGACAGCCTCAGCTGTCTTTACTGTTATTTATACTTTTTTCAATTTATTTTTATATTCTCGCGTCATTAAAATAATAATAAATACTCCTGAGATAACATTACTCACAGTGTAAGAGTAGATAAACCCCTGCATTCCCCAAACAGTGGAGAAGATAAATATAACAGGTATATAACAAATATACTGTCTAAATATTGTTGTAATTGTTGATTTCCACACATTTCCAGTGTATTGAAAGTAACTTGCAGATATTGCTTGAAAGCACATAAGAGGCAGAGCAAAGGCAAGTGCTTTAATATAATATGGTGTGTCTTTCATCATAATTGGATTACTTCCAAACAGCATGGTAATCTCTCTGGCAAAAAGTATCGAAAGAACACAAAACACTATTGAAATAATCATTCCATACTGATACATCTTATTGAGTGCTTCACGCACACGACCATAATTTTTTTGTCCCCATGCATACCCAATAATCGGCTGTCCTCCTTGCATAAATCCCAATATTGGCATAAATAATATTACGATAACCCTATAAGCTAGCCCATAAGATGCAAGCCCAAAACTGCCTCCATATTGTGCAGCAAAATGATTTACCAAGATACTAATAATAGAGTTTCCGATCATTTGTAAAAATGAACTTAGTCCTAGCATCATGGATTTGTAAATTATTTTAGGATAAACTTTGAAGTATTTTCCGATAATTCTAACTGCAACTTTTCCACTACGATAATATTTCAAAACAACAATTAAAGCTACAATTTGAGAAAGCAGAGTTGCTAAACTTACCCCGTGCATCCCGAGCTTTATTCCCCATAGAAATAACGGTGCTAATATGACATTAAGCACTACAGAAGTAATAGAGGTGTACATCACGATTTTTTGCTTTCCTTCACTTCGTAAAAATGCATAATATGTCATTAGCGCCATAGTGACAATAATCCCTGGATACATAATAGATGTATATGCCATCGAATACTCTGCAACCTGAGCATTAGCTCCAAATATAAAACTTAAATTTCTCGAGAAAATTTGGCATACTATAGACAAAATTACACTCACAATTACAGTAAAACACATCACAGTGCTAGCAATTTTTCTCGCTTCTTGCTTATCACCCTTTCCGAGTGCAATGGAGATGAGCGCCGCCCCACCAATAG
The DNA here is from genome assembly GCA_026387965.1 of Fusobacteriota bacterium. Classification (GTDB taxonomy): domain Bacteria; phylum Fusobacteriota; class Fusobacteriia; order JAPLKR01; family JAPLKR01; genus JAPLKR01. Next base: position 5,983 of record JAPLKR010000097.1, read on the forward strand.
AAAAAAGATTGGCTAGCCCAATGATCGAAATTTGTATCGGATACACTACAGTCATCCCAGCTATACCAATTCCACCAATGGCATGTCCAACGTATATGGTATCAATGATATTATAAAGAGATTGCACGACTAAACCAAGAATCGCAGGGAGCGAAATTCTAATTAGCAGCTTCCCAACATGCTCTTTTTCTAATGCCTCAACACTATTTCTCACAAGTTCTCCTTTATTTGAACATGGTTCATTTGCAATATTATACCTCAATTTGTTAAATATTTCAATTATACTTCAAAGAAAATACAAAAAAAAAGGGGTCTCGCCCTCTTAATTATATCGTTTCACTCTTTTATGTGTCACAATCTTATAAATCACAATACACATAATGATACTAGTTACAATAAAAATGTAATAAAACCCATTTTGGCCAAATAACTGTACTAGAATCACAGTTACGAGGATCAATACCACTTTATCTAGCAAATCTAATAAGATAGTTAATTTAATAGAAAGCTGCGTTTGAAGATATCCTAAGCTTAGCGTTTCTATTCCCGCAAATGGAAGTGCGAGACACATAATGAGTAAAATATGCTTTCCATAAATATTATCAAGTTGAAATTTCATTATCGGATCTATAAAAATCAGTACCATAATCCACGTAATCATCGCTACATTTCCAACCCACTTTACAATAGTTTCATAGGCTACCATTGCCTTTTCACGGTCATAACCCTTAAAATATGCAAAAATAGGCATCGCTGCTTGGCGCATTCCCACCATCACCATATATGCAAACATATAAAATCTAAAATATGCACCCCATGAAGCGAGTAGCCAAACAGAATTATAAGATTTCATCCACTGTAGTACTAATGTCATCGCAATAATTTTAGTGAAAAATGGGAGAAAATAAGCGAGTCCAATATACATTACCTTAAAAAACTCTATCAAAGCAAATTGCATGTCTTTTAAAAAACAAAACGTGAATTTTTTTGAAAAAACAAGCACTGAAAAAAGAATAATATCGACACATATCGAAGCAATAACATTTACCCATGCAACTCCAGCCATTCCGTATCCATTTATAAGCACAATTGGTACGAAAAAAAGATTGCCAATACAAAAAATTATCGACATGCAAAGTGTTAGGTTGAATTTTCCGAAACTTGAAAATATTCCAAAAAAAAGAAAATATACTAAAATAAATGGGAGTCCAATTAATGTCACAGCGATATAGGATTGCGTCATAGAAAATAGTGCTTGTGGTGCTGCGAAAAGGTATAAGAGAGTCGGAATAATTTTATATAAAACAGCACCTAAGACTATCCCTAAAACAAATGTAAACACAACCGAAATTGAAATAAGATTTTTTACATTTTTCATTTCGCTACGTCCTAAGTAAATGGACAAGAGTATTTGAGTTCCTGTAGAAAACAAATAACTAAGCGCAATAAGTAACATAAAAAAATTTCCCGTAATAGCCAGTGTTGCTACACCAGTATGACCTGTATAATAATTTAAATAGTGAGTATTTGAGATATTATAAAAATCACCTACAAGTAGCGACAGTACAGATGGTATCGCAAACTTTATCATGACTTTACCAATTTTTCCTGATCTCATTTGTTCAAATACATAGTTTTTTTTATTATAAAAATCCTCCAAATTTATACCCCCAATTTATTTTCAATTATAAATTTTTTAAATTTTTGCACATCTTTCCCTATCTGAGCTTTCAATGCCTCTAGTCCACTCAGTTTTTCCTCATTTCTAATAAATTCTACAACCTCAACATGAATCCAGTCGCCATATATATCTCTATCAAAGTCAAATATATGAACTTCTACAGACTGTTTTAATACGCTATTAAGAGTCGGATTATTTCCCACATTCATAACACCAAAATAACTATTATCATCATTTTCTACCTTAACTTTTACACCAAATACGCCATTTCGTGGAAGAAGTTTTTCTAACTCCCGCACATTAGCTGTTGGAAACCCTAATACTAATTTCCCAAGCTTTCTACCATGAATAACGATCCCCTCAATTTGAAAAGAATAACCTAATAATGAATTAACTTCCTTTATATTATTCTCTTTTAATAGCTGCCGAATAAGAGAACTGCTCACACTTTGACCGGCAATCTTAACCTGACTCGCTAACAATAATTCAACATTATTTTGCTTACAAACTTTTTGTAAAAATTCAATATTTCCTGTTCTATCTTTTCCAAAAAAATAGTTATATCCTACACTGATACTCTTGATATTAAAATGATTTTTTAATATTTTATAAAAATCCTCTCTCGTTGTATCGGCAAACTCTTTTGTAAATTCAACTGCAACTAAAATGTCAACACCAAGTTTTTTTAGTAATCTTTTCTTTTCTTCAAAAGGGGTAAGATATTCAACTTCTGACGCCCCGATAATCTTAGACGGATGGTGACTAAAAGTAAATACTATCGAAGGTACGTTAAACTTTTTAGCTGATTTTACAGCTGATTTTATAACAATTTGATGCCCTAAATGCACTCCGTCAAAGTTACCTAACGCAATAGCACTACCTTGAATATGTTTGCACTCTTCAAGGGAATAAAAAACTTGCATTTTATCTCCTATCTACTCTTATAAATCCACCCAACCGAATAATTTCGATTTCCGGGTCTTCTCTTAAATAATTATCAAGTAGTAAATTCATACCAATACTATCGCTCGCAATATGAGGGCACACAATCACATTCACTCCATGTTCTTTAGCTTCCATGATATGTTCAACAGGTAAATTTTTACAAATATACGTATTCACACCAACCTCTCTTAAGTGTTTAAAAATAGTGATACTCTGATTAGTTTTCGAAGGTCCACCACTAAATCTTACAAAAAATTTCCCCAATTTACCATTATTTTTCCCACTCATAAAGAGAATCGGTGAAGCACCATCGTTAGCCGCAACTGTATACTCAGGAATTTCAACAATTTTTTTCATAACCTCTGAAAGTGGCTCGTCTTCTAACGTTTTAAACATATTCACTAAAAAATTATTTGCAAGCAAATTTGCTGGGGTATACACATTAAAAAAAGAAACATTTAACCTTTTTGCCATCTCAACTACTTTATTGTAGTTTCTAGAAAGTGCATTCAACTCATACTCAATTTGTCTATCGATGATAATTGAGTCTACAATGGTTTTTAATATACCAATTTGAAGCAGCGAATACTTATATATGTCCATCGTTTTCCAAATATTCAAATAAGCGGCCCCTTGTGGATGGTGTGCCAGTACAGCGTCGATGTGATTCATTTTTGCATAATAAAGTTCTGTAGAATCAATATCAATTCCTACAGCCAATTTCTTAACTTCCGCATTCGTATTAAAATAAATAGCTGTATCAAGATAAAGAAATTTTGCTTCTAGTACATCTGTTATGTGATCTAAATACTGCATACGTGGATCATTTTTCAATGCTAACTCTAATGATTTTTCATATAAATTATTCAAGTTCATTTACGCCCCCATTTTCTATAAAATTATAAATAGATTCGATTCGTCTAAGTCTATTTCTAAGTCCAGATTTTGTAATACTTAGCTCCGCAGCTAAGTCCTGCAAAGTTAAATCTTGAAATTCTACACGTGCATGCGCAGTATCTTGCAGCACAATTGTTAAATTTTCTAGTCCAACAACCTGATCAATTGTGTTAATCATTTTAATATATCTATCACTTGCCTCAATTGATTTTGTTTCATTTGCCACTTCCCAATTTAGAGAGCGAATGGTTTTATTTTTCATTTCTTTATAAATTGTAACTTCTTGATATTTAAAAAAAGCTTGCATACACTCCATAATAACTAAAATATCTGAAATGTCTTCACAATTCCTCACATATACAAGTGATTTGTTGCCTTTATCTGTCACAAATACACGAAGCCCCATTTTAGCTAGTACTTCATATATCTGAAACGCAATGGCTTGATTTTCAATAAAAAAGTCTAACGCATATTCTTTTTCAGGCTGTTTGATGTATCCTGTTGTAAGGAACAAACCTCTTAAATACCCTTTAACATGCGAGGCATTTTTTTCATTAAACTTCTTCGCAAGTCTTTCAAATAATGCTTCGAGTTGGTTAAGTAGATGTTTATTTGGAAGAGATATCGTATATATTTTATATCCCGCCATTTTGTTTGAGACGGTATATTTCACCATCAATTCAAGATGCGTTAGCTCTTTTATTAGTGAATATACATATTTTGCAACCGAAATATTATCGGTTCTAAGTTCTACTCCATTCTCAGTAAAGCTATGTTTCGAATATAAAATGGCATAAAGTTCATACATTTTTACACTAAAACTCATTTGATGCTTTTCTATTATTTCATGTTTGATTTGAGCTGTAAATGATAGCATCTACTTCAATTCCTCCCAGCTCCCTCCCATTGAAATATCAACATCAAGAGGAACATGCTTAAAATTCACAATATCTTGCATATTTTTTTTAATTATTTCAAAATACTTTAACACAGCTTCTTCTTTAACCTCAAAAATAAGTTCATCATGAATTTGAAGTAACATTTTAATCTCTGATGAATTTTTTATTTTTTCATAAAGTGCAATCATCGAAAGCTTTATAATATCTGATGCAGTGCCTTGAATAACACTATTCATAGCGGCACGATTAGCATGTTCGCGCAAACTCTTATTACTGCTATTAATATTTTGAATGATTCTGCGTCTATTAAAATACGTGTACGTTACTCCTGATTCCTTTGCACGGCTAATTATATCTTCAAGATAGGTCTGAACACGCGGATATTGTTCAAAAAACCCTTTGATATAATTTGAAGCCTCTTTAACTGATATACCTAATTCTCCTGAAAGGCCATATGGGGTTTTTCCATATATCACACTAAAATTAATCGTTTTCCCAATCATTCTTTCAAATGAAGTGACGTCACTTTCAACTTTATTAAACAATTTCTGTGCTGTAATTTTATGTAAGTCTCGTTTTGATTGGTAGGCTGTTATCAACTTTTTATCTTCAGTTAATTCCGCTAAAACTCTCAGCTCAATTTGAGAATAATCGGCTGATATAAACTTATAACCTTTTTTGGCTACAAAACCTTTTCTAATTCGCTTTCCCATATTCGTTTTAGAAGGAATATTTTGTAAATTTGGGTTGGCTGAGGATAGTCTTCCTGTCGCAGTACCCATTTGATTAAAAGTCGTATGAATTCTGAAATTTTCGTCTATGAGTGTTGGAAGCACACGAATATATGTTGACATGAGCTTTGCAAGTTCTCTATATTCTAACAGCTTCTGAGCAATTTCATACCCCATTTTTGAAAGAGTTTCAAGTACTTCGACATCTGTTGAAACCCCTGTTTTTGTCTTTTTAATCACTGGATATCCCATTTTTTCAAAAAGCACAACACCTAATTGCTTTGGTGAATTAAGATTAAATTCTTCATGAGATAGTTTGAAAATTTCTATTTCTAATTTTTTCAATCTATCTGCCACTTCTGAGTTCATTTTTTCAAACTCCACAAGGTCAAGTTCAATACCTTCAACTTCCATTGAGGCAAGTATCGAAATAAGAGGCATCTCAAAGCGCTCATATAAATCAAATAATTTTTCTTTTTCAAGATCTGATTTTAAAAGTATAAAAAGAAACTTAAGGGCTTTTAAATGATTAAAAATACCAATTTCACCCTTTAATACATCATTTGATATTCCATATTTTTCATATAAAGCTATTTCTGATATTTTCATATCTGGACTCAGCAAATGTTCCATTAACATTATGTCATAGAACTTGCAGTTTCCTCTAGAGGTTACCTTTTTAACAACTGTTTCTTTCAAATTATACCCGATAATTTCATAGTGACCAAATAAAAGCGTTTTTAAATTTTCTGGGGAAAGCTCTATGTACTGTGAATCCTCAAATTGTGCATAAAACTTATCATCTACATTTAGTATTACTACTTGATTATTTTTGAGAATACCAATTTCACTAAAAGCTATCTTTCTTACAACGCTGTTATCATTTATAATCCCATCAGGCATGATTATGTCAAAAAGTGTTCCTGCTTCTTGTGGCACTTCTAATATTTTTGCTGGATCAATTTTGTATTTTTTGATTAAACTAGAAAAATCACATGTTTTAAAAAGTGAATATTGGTTTTGATGTTCAAGGTTTAATGATATCAGTTCAAGATTGATTTCTAAATCTCGCTGAGTAGTTGCCAGTTTTCGACTTAAAAAAGCCATCTCTTTTTCATTTTCTAAGTTCTCTCGCATTTTACCTTTTTGACTTAAAATGTTTTCATAGACGCCTTCTAATGTTGTGTACTCTGATATCAGCCTTTGTGCGGTTTTATCCCCAATTCCCTTCACACCAGGTATCCCATCTGATGCGTCCCCCTTTAGTCCAAAAAAATCAGGAATTTGGTCTGGATAGACCCCAAATTTTTCATACACATCATTTCTGTTTTTTAGAATATTAAACTCATATTTTCCATGCTGCATCAAAGCGATCTCAATACCCTCTTCAACAATTTGAGCCATATCCTTATCTGAAGTAATGATGGTTGTATATATGTTTTCTACTTTAAGTTTTGAAGCTACCGTCGAAATAACATCATCAGCCTCATGCCCCATTATTTTAATTTTTCTTATATTATAATTTTCTAGAAATTCTTCAATTAGAGGAATTTGTAATAACAATTCTTCTGGTGCACCTTCGCGGTTAGCTTTATAGCTTTCAAGTTCGCTTCTTCTTAAAAGTTCACTTCTTTTAACATCGAAACACGCATAAATATAATCTGGAGAAAACTCTTCAATTACACGGTAAAACATGGTTGCAAATCCATATAGTGCTCCCGTATGTATTCCTCGTTTATTTCGCATCTCTTTTAGTGAAAAAAAACTTCTATACATTATAGCACTTACATCAAGTAAAACTGCTTTTTTCATACTTGCTCCTAAACTGTTTTGTCTTTACTATTATATCATATCCATACAAAATTTTACCTATAAAAAAAATAACCCTCTAAAATTAGAGAGTTATTTATATTTAGTTGTTTTCGCCACCCGATTTTGAATTTTTTGACACTAACACCACAATACTATGTCCTTTTACAGAAATTCTCTTGGCCTCTGTATATTTAGGGTCAATTGAAAAATCCTCACCATCAGCGGCACTTGTATCAATTTGTATATGCCAAAAACGCTTTTTAATTTTTGGCACTGCAAAACTTTGTGTTGCCTGTCCCATATTCATCATAACGAACACATCAGGAACCCCTCTTTCAAACGCACCCATTACAAAAGCCAGTTCACGTGCGTCGCTATTACCCCAATTTGGACTGTCAAGCTCAAGGCCGTGCCACTCAATATCCCTAAATCCTTGGGGATTTACAACAACGCCATTGTAAAATTCTTTATTTACAACACCTTTTAATGATTTTCTAAATTCAATACACTTTTTTACAAATTCATAATAAACCATGTTATTCTTATATTCGTCCCAATTAAACCAAGAAATTTCATTATCTTGACAATAAGCATTATTGTTACCATGTTGCGTGTGTGCAACCTCGTCTCCGCAAAGCATCATCGGAACGCCTTTAGAAAGCATAAGTAACACAAAGAAATTCTTGATTTTTTGCTTTCTAAGTGACAAAATTTGACCATTATCAGTACTTCCCTCAACTCCACAATTCGAACTTGAATTATCGCTGCTACCATCTCGATTATTTTCTCCATTTGCTTCATTGTGCTTTTCATTATACGAAACTAAATCATTCATAGTAAACCCGTCATGACAGGTTATAAAATTTATACTGCTATGTGGAGTGCTTTTGGTATAACTGTAGACATCTGAACTCCCAGCAATACGGCTAGCAACTTCACCAATAAGCCCACCATCACCTTTTACAAATTTTCTAATTGAATCTCTATATTTCCCATTCCACTCTGTCCAACGCTTCCCTGAAAAACTTCCTATTTGATAAAGCCCTACAGCGTCCCAAGCTTCAGCGATTAATTTAGTTCTTGCAAAAATATCTGAAAGTTCAAGATTCCATAATATTGGTGGGTAATCAAGAGGTTCCCCGTTAATTCCACGGGTAAGTACAGAGGCTAAGTCAAATCTAAATCCATCTACATGCATCTCTTCTACCCAAAATTTTAAGGAGTCATAAATAAATTTTTGAACTATCGGATGATTAGAGTTAATTGTATTTCCACACCCTGTAAAATCTCTATAATACTTATTGTCTTTCTCCATTAAATGATAATAAACAGAGTTATCTATGCCTTTAAAATGAATCGTTGGGCCTAAATGATTTCCTTCTGCGGTGTGATTATATACCACATCAAGATAGACTTCAATTTCGGCTTTATGAAGGGCTTTAACCATATCTCTAAACTCATTAACATTACTTCCAACTTCAGGTGTATTACAATAGGTTGATTCTGGTATGAAAAAACCAATTGGATCGTACCCCCAGTAGTTATTTAACGGCTTACCATTTTCATCCATTCTTAGAGGATCTCTTCGATTAAACTCAAAAACTGGAAGCAGTTCTACTGCCGTTACACCAAGTTCTTTCAAATACGGTATTTTTTCAATAACACCTGCATAAGTGCCTGGGTTTTTCACTCCGGAATTTTCAGATTTAGTAAACCCTCGTACATGCATCTCATAAATAATAATTTCATTCCATGGACGATTAAGAGGTCTATCACCCTCCCAATTGTAATCCGCCGTATCAACTACTACACTGCGAAGGGATGTTGCGAGGTTATCGCCTGCTTTTACTGCATTTTCTGGGTTATATAGTGTCGCTGATATACCTTTACAATAAGGATCGATAACCACTTTTTTGCTGTCAAATCTATGACCATCGCTGGGATGCTCGGGTCCAAATACGCGATATGCATAATAGACAATATTTTTTCGGCTAACGATAAGCCCTTTTACAAAGCAGTGCCAAAAATTATAGGTCTTATTATCCTCTTTATCGAGCAACACTGTCATAAATGGTTCTTTACTCATATGGCTTTCAAAAAGCAAGAGTTCGACTTTCTCTGCATGTTCTGAAAATAGTGAGAAATTTATTCCTTTTTTATCGGGAGTAGCTCCTAGTGGGTAGAAATCCCCTTTTTCTATAAGTAATAATCTATTCATTCTTCCTCCAATATTTTGAGTAGTATTACACAAAGATATACAATCTGACTCTATTCTATCATATTTTGATTTCTGAGTAAATCCGTAAGACGCGATGGAGATTCTAAATGCAACCCGCAAATTCCACACTTTTTAGCTGCCTCAATATTTTCAATAGAATCATCAATAAAATAAGTCTCACTTGGAATTAATTTATATTTTTCAATAATGTGTTGATATATCTTACTGCTTGGCTTTTTTAAGCCGACTTCATATGAAACAACTCTTCCTTTAAAATTTTCAAAAAAACTAAACTGTGAAACATTTAAAAAAGGTTCTTTTGGAAAATTTGAAAGAATATACAAGTTATATTTTTTGCATAGTATCTCAATATACTTGCAGTTGTCTTCAAAGGGGCGAAGCAGCGTCGGCAAAAGATAAAAAATTTTATCAACATCAAAACGTTCAACTTCATTTTCAATTACTATTTTATCAATGAGTTCCTTTTGACTAAGTTTTCCTAAATCAAAATCACTCCATTTAGAATTTCCAAAAACTACCTTATATAGACACTTTGCTTTACTTTCCCCAAATTCTCTTTCTAAAAACGGCAACGGCTGAAAATCAATTAATACTCGCCCTA
>JAPLKR010000133.1 GCA_026387965.1 Fusobacteriota bacterium
TCTATTTCTTTTCTCGCTTCAATTCCCACTTGCTTTAAATTCTTGCCTTGAGCTCCAATAATAATACCTTTTTGCGACTGACGCTCAACATAGATATTCACTGTGTAACAATCCTTGCCATTGGGTCTTCTCTCAACATGATCTATCGTAACGGCAACACTGTGCGGAATCTCTTCTTCCGTATACTTTAATATCTTTTCCCTTACGATCTCTGGAATCAATTTATACATAGGATAATCAGTATACATATCCTCCGGATAAAATGGCTCACCTTCAGGAAGAAAACTCTCTATAACACCTGTTAATCTCTCGATTCCCATATTATACTCTGCAGAAAGGGTCACGAAAGTAAAGTTCCCCTCAATTCTTTTCTTTATTTCAAACTTCTGAGACTCAATCTCATCATCTGAAAGCTTATCTATTTTATTGATTCCCACAATAATTGGGGCTTTACACCCTTTGATACTTTCAAAAATAAACTCATCACCACGCCCAATTTCTTCTGAACCATCAATCATCACAAGTACCGCATCTACATCCTTAATCGTGGAAAGCGCTGTTTTCGTCATATATTCACCGAGTAGATGTTTTGGCTTATGAATACCAGGTGTATCTACAAAAACAATTTGAGCTGAAGGGGTATTTACCACGCCTTTAATTCTATCTCGTGTAGTCTGTGCTTTATTTGAAATAATGGCCAATTTTTCTTTAATTAATTGATTGAGTAATGTCGATTTACCTGCGTTTGGACGCCCAATAATAGCTACAAATCCTGATTTCATCGCTCTCCTTAACGTATCAGCTGCATTAAATGCGCCGTACTTTTCACAATATATTTAGCGCCTGCTGCCTCTAGCTCACCTGGATATGCGTATCCATATTCTACACCGGCACAGGCAATTGAATGCTCTTTTGCACCTATAACATCGTATTTTCTATCCCCAATCATAAGCATTTCACTTACTTTGATTTTAGGAAAGGCTTCTACTACCGTAGCAATAACATCTGATTTTTCTTTAATTTTACCATCGTCCGAAGCTGCGCCAATAAAATCAAAGTAGTGTTTTAGATTGAAATGTTCTAAAACCTTAATCCCTTGATTTAGTGGCTTTGATGTCGCAAGAGCAACTAATTTTTTCTCTCTCTTAAGTGTTTGTAGCACGCCTTCAATACCCTCATATACTTTGTTTCCATATAACATGCCTTTGTCGATATAGTAATCTTTAAAACACTCTATCGCTTTACACGTCTCCTCTTGAGTCATATGTAAAAATTGAGAAAATGAAACTTCGAGCGGTGGTCCTAAAAATTCATCTATCATAAAATCAGGAATTTCAACACCTTTAATTTTTTTTGCTGCAAAACGAATTGCTTCTTCAAGACCTTTTTTTGAATCAGTTAAAGTACCATCTAAATCAAAGAGATATAGTTTATAATTATTCATCTACCCTCCTAGAATTTCTGAAAAATCTTCTCGTGTATACTCATATTTCTTATTACAAAATTGGCAACTAGCTTCAGCCACGCCTTGAGTAAGAAATATCTCATCTAAGTCATTTTCACCAAGTGTTATTAGTCCTCTATAAAATCGTTCCTTTGAGCAGTCACACTCATAAGCGATCTCTTGAGTATCTGTAAATTCGACCTCTTCAACGCCTTCAAAAAGCGCCTCTACTACTTTCTCAATACTTCCTGATTGGCTCAAATAGTCCGTAACACTAGAAAATGTTTTTAATCGCTCTTCTAGTTTCGAAATAAATTCATCACTTGCACCCGGAAGCAACTGAACAATGATCCCTCCTGAACATTTAACCAAATGGTCTCCCACGAGTACACCTAATGCGACAACCGAATTTACTTGCTCTGATTGATACAAATAGCTTGAAATATCATCTCCAATTTCACCTGATATGAGTTTCGAAATGCCCACATACGGTTCTTTCATTCCCAAGTCTTTAATGACATATAAATTTCCTTCACCTATAGCTTTGCCCACAGAGAGCTTACTTTGTTCATTAAGTGGAAGTTCAATCTGAGGGTTTTGTACCACACCTTTTACATTGCCACTTCTATTCGAGTTAGCGAGAACATACCCTAGTGGCCCATCTCCTACAACGCGTAGAGTTAATTTGTGCGAATTATCCTTCAATGCTACGCCTAGTAAGCTGCTAGCGGTTAAAAGTCTTCCAAGTGCTGCCGTAGCCGTATTACTACATCCGTGAACTTCACGTGCTACATTAACGATATCCGTTGTGTCCGCAGCAAAAAAAAGTGCATTTAACTCTTTTGTTATTCCTCTAACTAATTTACTCACGTTATACCTCCAATAAATCGCGCGATTCTCTACTCTGTCAAATCGCGACTCCGTCATAATTATTTACTATATTATACCATTTTTATTAGGAATTTAACAGTTAATATGGTTAAATTTTCAAATTAGTCGAATAACCCTATAAATTATGATTACAGCACCACCATGCAACAACTTCAAACATAATATACCAGAAATAAATATTCAAAATAAGAGCCATTGCAAAGTTTGCAACAGCTCATATTTTATTCTCTATTTTCCACTCTCTAAACTATCAAACCACACCTTTTGATCCTTCATCCCAAATAAAAATGTCCCTCTATGATTGGCTTTCACTCCAGCATCTATGGCTGTGGGTACTATCCCACCAATAGTTTTTTGATACTGTACTGGAATTTGTTGCAAGTAGGGACTCATTACTTCGTCAATCTCACCATAGTAAATGTGTACGGGGGATTGATATTGGAAATAGTATGAAGCATTCGCTTGAAGTTGCTTTGCCATTACAGATGTTCCACTTGCTAAAGAGTTTTCAAAATCTGTCGTAAAGAAATCTTGTGTTTTTGAAGGAAACACTTTTGATGCCTCTTCCCATGAAATTTTATAATCATAGAAATCTTTAGCTGTTTGATAATATTGTGGCTTAATGGCACTTTGAGCAAGTCCTGTAAGACCATAATAATTTTCATAAGCAAATATCATCATACACGCTGTCCCCACAAGATACGGCACATCATACTGGGAGGGCGAGAAAATCCAACGGTTCAACGCAGCATAAATATCACTTGGTGATGCAGATACTGCTACACCTTTGACGGGAACTCCATTTTGTTGTAGTTTTTCCATAAAAGCTAGTGTATTAAATGATCCTTGTGACCATCCACTCAAAAACAAATTATCGGTTTTAACCCCTAGCTTTGCGAGTACCGCCTTTGATGCGTTTAGCATATCATAACTCACTTGCGCCGAACTATCTTTTACCATCCAAGGATTGGCTTCACTATTGTTTCCTTGTCCAACATAATCCGCAGCAATCACTACATATCCTTGCCCTGAGAAGTTTGCCACCATAAGCTTTGTCTCCATAGAGTTATCTAACTCTGATGGCACTTGGTTTTTTCCAAATATTGTTCCATGCTGATAAGAAAGCATTGGCATAACCGTTTTATTTGACATCACTGGTACCGCAAGGAGCCCCTGTACCTCTGTAGATTTATTGTTTTTTTCTGGTATCACCGTTGTATATGTCACGCGATATAAATTGACTGCGTATTGAGGCTTAGCATAACTGATATCAAAATTTGAAAATTGTTTGAGTTGTGTGGTCAATATATCACTCAGCGCTGCTGTTGAATATTGACCGATATATTGATAACTTACACTACTTGAAACGGCAATAGAAGCTCCAGAATTCGAAGTCACTGTTAGTGAACTCGATATATTCGCTGATGGCTGGTTCGCAGTCGCACCTAGTCCAATCGCACAAGAAAGTAAAAACAGTGACACTATAATTAAATTCTTATTAATCAAACTTATTTTCTTCATCGTTCCTCCTTAAAATTTAGAGCGTGTGAAAAGAATGAATGTACATTGGGAATCACACATAAAACCCCTGGTAATTTTATTATATTGTATGTGCTTAATTATATACCTTTTTTCATGCAAATGTATGATATTTTTGGATATATTTATATAATTTTCATTAATATGAAAATTATATACTAGAATTTAACTAAATAATTATCCACATTTTCAATGGGGAAATTCTTAATGCCAACACTTCTGAAGCTCACACGCACATATTTTTCATCTATTCCTATCACTACACCCTGCCCAAATTTACTGTGCTTAACGCTTACCTCTTTTGATAAAGTAGTTTGATTTTTTACTTTTTCTTTTAAAATTTCAACACTTTGCAAATATGATTCGCGCTCATTTTTTCCAACAATAACACAATTTATTGCAGTTGTGGCTCCGCCTAACTCAAGAGATGTTTTATAAAGAATTTCGAAATCTTTTCTCTCAAAACTATGAAAGTGACCACTCTCACTCCAATATCCTATCTCATCACTGCGATATCTTTTGAAAAGTTCATTTTCAAAACGCTTATAGAAATATGGAAATCTTTGTATAAGCTCTTCAAATGGCATTTTTTCGAGTATTGCTTGAGATATTTTTCTTTTCTCTCTTACTTTGAACCAAGTGGGATGTAAAATGCGTTCAATCTCCCAATTTAGCTGTAAAAGTAACCTTTTTGGTTGAAAATTAAATAGATGTTTAAAATTCTCTTCACTTCGCCCCCATACTTGTTCTATATAGGTCGCCTCACGCCTCCTATCCATTTTTTCATCCATAATAAAATACGCAAGTTTCGTAACATTAAACTTCTCTCTCTCATCAAACTCAATAAAATCAGGTAATATTTGCTTTTCAAAATAGAAATTTATAAGATCCACAATATCGGAGCGGTGAAACCCAATCGATAAGTCATATCCTTCAAAAAACATCTCAATAACTGTTTCGATCACCGCTTCATCCTCTTCATGGTTGATTTGACACTGCAAATTAAGTTTTTCAACAATTCTAGGAAGTGAATCGATAAATTCTGAATATGGAAGCTCTAAATGTTCAAAAATCATTATCATCGCACTACGTTCAACAACTATTTCTAACTCTTGAAGATATGAAAAAAGGTATGCCCCTATTGGTAGCTTTTCATAAAAAGAGAAACCATCTCGGCTACTCTCTGTTAATTGATTTTCAAAAACAGATATCATCTCTTCTACTTTTTTATCAATTATCAGCTGTTTTGCATACTCTCGTTTTTGAACAACTTCTTTTGCATTTTCTAAATACTCTGTATCAATGAGTACCCTTGGAGAGACCCAATTAATTTTATCTTTCCATTGGTCTATAAATGAGACAATATTTGCAATCGATGTACCACCACTTTCAACACCTCGAAGCACTCTTCCAACCATCTGCGTCATCAAAATAGTTGAGGCCGTTGGACGTGTCAAAAAAATCGAATCTACATCAGGAAAATCAGCCCCTTCTGTCAGAATTTCTACGTTGATTAAGAGTTTGATTTGCCCATTTCTAAAAGCTTGAATCACTTCATGATTGGTCCGCTTCTTTCTTTCTTCAACCACTTGTTCGCGATTTGAAATAATAAAGTCACAATTTACCCCTGCACTTTTAAACATATGATAGAGCGTTATAGCATGAATTTGATTAAATGCAAAAAGTAGCGTTTTATTAAATTTCACTTGGTTTTCAACAAAAAAATCAATTATTCTTTGATTTCTTATGAAATTTCCACTTAAATGCTCAATAATTGCCTTAGGAATCGTATCAATGGAGTAGAGATGCGCTAGCTCTTCTTTCGAAAGAGTTTGTTCAATTTGAATAGCTGTCTCCACTTCATGAAACACGGGCTCTGCTAAAATCCCTTTTGCAACCAAGTGCTTCATATCAGTAGAATACAAAATATCATGAGGAAAAACTTTTTTGAGAAGGCCAGCCTCTTTAGCCGCTGTACGATAAGGGGTCGCAGTAAGTCCAATTAATGTAAATTTACGGCGGTTATAACTCTCAATAAAATTTAGCAATTCACGGTAAGTCCGAGCGCCCGCATGGTGAGCTTCATCTACAATACACACCCATTTATTTTGATTTTTTTCTAATATACTTCCAAGAGTACTTAAACTTCTAATAAGACTATCTTTACTGGCAATTATGCACTTTATCGACCTATCGACGGATTCAATATGTGCATGAATTCCCGAAACAATATGAACCCCATTTGTGTTGCCAAAAATGTGCTCATAAGTTGAAAAGGCTTGTTCTAAAAGTTCATGTCTATGCGCTAGCCATAAAATTTTGATTTTAGGATTTTGCTTTACTAATTTTTCTAAGAAAACCATCGCTGTAACTGTTTTGCCACTTCCTGTGGGCAACACTAAAAGACCTTTGCACACCTGACTTGCAAAAGCCATCTTTTCTAAGTGAAAAAGGGCTTCTCTTTGATGTGAATATAATTCCATTTTTTTCTCCTAAATTTTTCTAACTTCATTATATCATTTATAATCTTATTTCGGTACACAATCCTCTGCGTTTCTGTTATAATACATCTATATTGTTTCAAGGAGCGTAATATGTTAAAAATGTACTGCTGCGAGTGTGAAAAGAAAATTGGTCTTCTAGCAAGTTTTTTTTCTAGTCGTGAAATGAATTATTTATTTAAAGAAGAAGTATATCCCGAAGGATATAATGTATGTTACAAGTGCGGTCAAGCTATTTTGAAAGAGCGAGGGCTTTGGAATATAAAATAAAAATGTTTATGCCTGTGTGGACGGATAAAAATATAATTCGTGTTTATCCTATTCAACCGCGATAAAAAATCTTAAACTATTCTACGAAAGCAGCTGCAATGTTAATATGTGTGCTAAGCTTTACGTCATATAGCAAAAATTAAAATTAATAGTAGATAAAAAAATGGAACTTAAAGAAAGTAGGACCCAAAAAAATCTTCAAGTGCCTTTTCAGGAGAACCCAAAGCAAGAAATAGATATACCTACTTTGCATCCACTGCCAAAAAAGAGGGTTCTGAGAAAATTCGCTCTACAAACAATGAAAAGGAGCATTCAAAACTTTGGTTTAAAGCTCTTGAGGAGCTAGGAAACACACTCGTAGGCTTCTCCATGCAACAGCAGGAGAAGCCTACGAGTGGACTTACATGTATTAAATTTTTGCCCATGATGCCGAAGCTGAAGAATTTACAAAACTAGCAGTACAATTCAGAATGGTCG
>JAPLKR010000020.1 GCA_026387965.1 Fusobacteriota bacterium
AATTTTATAATACCATTTTAAATATGGCACAATTAAAAATGGTATTATAAAATTCATTGGAATTGCGCCAAGTGGAGCGTATGATTTTATATCTCAAGCGGTATGTGATTCAGCTTTCGATGCTGCATTAACTACTTATAAAGTGCCAGATAATGTGATTTCAAATAAATCGAATCAATCAAATTAATCAAGTAGACAAAAAAATATGCAATACTTGTAAATTCACTGCAAAATGTATGTGAAACACTAAATTTAATGAAACGACAGAAAATACATTTAATAGTTCAAATTAGAGAAAAAAACCACATTGCGGTTTTTTTTTATAATATAGAAGTGGTTGCC
Source organism: Fusobacteriota bacterium (assembly GCA_026387965.1). GTDB lineage: Bacteria > Fusobacteriota > Fusobacteriia > JAPLKR01 > JAPLKR01 > JAPLKR01. The sequence goes on from JAPLKR010000020.1 coordinate 343, forward strand.
GTGAGTTTCAAAATTTTTTATGTGGAAATATTGCTCTAATCTTCTTTACGTAGTTTTTTCTTAGTTTTGATAATTCGATTAGATACTCCGTTAGGAAAAACCAACAATTGTTAAAATTATCCCGATCTTAAACTTAAGAACGGGTGAAATTCAACTTCTTGTTTTTAGCAGAGAAGTTGGATCTACTGAAGTTGTTGACGTCCCATTGATTTTTCGTATCTCAAAATCAAAACTTGAGCTTGCAACGGCAACTGGCACAGATAGATTTGTAACATAGTCCCCTTTTTTTACATAGAGTGTTGTAAGATTATAATATACAGCCACATAATTGTTGTCACCATATACAAAAAGAGTATTGCCATACGAAGGATAAGTGCCGGCATAAATGACTAGCCCCTTACTTGCGGGGAGTACTTGAGTACTATTTGCAACACTGTATACAAGGGTATTTCCCTCTTTGACGTACGAAACTCCAGAAACTGGAGCATAGAACTGTGCTGGAACAGTGCTTGAAATTTCGTAATTATTTTGTGTATTATTGGCATTTGCACTTGAAGGTAAATTTTTTACATGAGCCATTTTAAGAATTTCATTTTCATAGATTGTCGTTATTTTATCGTTAATACTATTTGATGTTTGAAAGACGCTACTTTGTGTATATGACTGATCATTATCAAAATCACTGCTTGAGCTATATAAAGTACTTGAATTATCTTTGGCATTTTTTTTACCGTTAAAATAGCTTGAAGCAGCTTTTGTTTTAATGGGAGTGTAGGTTGTTTCTAATACTAAAGGAGCTTGTGTTGCCGAAGAATTTTGTTGTAACTTAGTCGAACTACATCCACCAAATATTATCAGAATAATTATTAAAACACATAGTGAGGGTTTTCTAGACATGAATACTCCTAATCATAAATAATAATTAAATTATATCATATTGTTTGTATTATGTAAATTTTGAAAGAATATATTACTATAAAAGACCATATTTATGATATAATTTGATTATAAATTTATACTAGGCGGAGAAAAATGAGTCTAACTAAAAAAGAGTTATATGAGCAAAAATATTTTAAGAAGCATTCGAATATTGATATATTAAAAGAGTTTTTAAATAAAGCCGGCAAATTTAGTGATGAATTAAAAAAGGAAGAGCATTTTGAAGAGCTTCTTAAAATTGTCAAAAGTAAAAAATCATTAAAAAATGAGCAGGTACAAGAGGTCTATGCTCAAATTTGGAACATCCCTTATATCTCACTTGGAACCCTTGAGTATAGTGATTCAGAAATAGAACTCATGAAAAAATTTGATACGAATTTTATTCGAGAACATGAATTTCTACTTGCAGTGGAAGGAGTTAAGACTCGCGCCTACTCAACACGTCCTTTAAGTGACACTACAAAAGAAATCTTAAGCAGTGCACTTGCAATACATCTTGATTATTTTATCATTTTATCTGAATCCTTTGAAGAAAATTTCAATCGATATTTGAATCAAATTCAATTGACAAAGGGGATTGCAGAACAACTTGCAGAGATCTCAAGTGATGGTCAAACGAGTGAGATATCTGATTTAAAAAATGAGAACAATCCCATAGTAAAATTTGTAAATACTTTACTTTATGATAGTTTGAGAAAGGGTGCTTCAGATATTCATATAGAAATGTATCACTCCGGACTTAAAACAAAGTATCGAATAGATGGAGTGCTCATTGAGGAACTTTCAAATATTGAACCTTTTTATCATAAAATGATTATTTCAAGGATAAAGATTCTAGGTAATCTCAATATTGCTGAACAAAGACTGCCGCAAGATGGGCGTTTCATGCAAAATATTGAAGGAAGGGCAGTTGATTTTAGAATTTCCATTATTCCAACAAATTATGGAGAGAGTGCTGTAATACGTATTTTAGATAAGAAAACGAGTAAGCTTACACTTGAACTATTGGGTGCCAGCAAAAGAGAGAAAGAGATATTGATCAATAATGGAAAGCTCCCTCATGGTGTAGTACTTGTAACGGGGCCAACAGGAAGTGGGAAAACAACAACTCTTTATTCTTTAATAAGTGAAATTAAGAAAAAAGAAGAGAAGTTGATAACTATTGAAGACCCAGTGGAATATGAATTAGACGATGTTGTACAAATCCCTGTTAATGAAAAAACGGGGTTAACATTTGCGAAGGGACTACGAGCGGTACTACGTCAAGATCCTGATCGAATTATGGTGGGGGAAATACGTGATAGAGAAACGGCAGAAATCGCCATTCAAGCTGCACTAACAGGGCATTTAGTATTTACAACGCTACATGCGAATAGTTCAATTGAGGTAATTGGAAGACTTATAAATTTAGGCGTGGATCCCTATCAATTTTCAACTGCATTGAATTTAATTATTAGTCAGCGATTGATGAGGGTATATTGCCATCATTGTGGTGGTAGTGGGTGTTCTAAATGTGAATATACAGGCTTTAAAGGTAGAAAAGCGGTGTTCGAACTATTAGAGTTTGATTCAGAACTAAAAGAGCTTATCATTATGGGTAAATCTCCCATTGCGATTAGAGAGTTAGCTATAAAAAATGGAATGAAATCAATCGACGAAAATGCTCGAGAAAGAGTATTAAATAAAGAAACGTCCATTGAGGAGTTTGAAAGGGTAATTGGAAAATGGAATTAGAAACAAAGAAAATCAAATCAACTGTGAAGAACGAAATTGAAAGTACATGTGAAAATATAGCGGCAAATAAGCTTAAGTCACATCCACCTTTATCAAAGAATAAAGGTTTGATAAAAGCAAAAAGCAATATTAAAAAAATTAGTGGTCCAAAAAAGATCGAAGGGTTGAAACAAGGCTCACTAAATTTTTTAATAGATTGGTACAAAAATTTTCCCTATGAAGTTCACTATGTTGCTGAGGATTATACACATTTTATGAAATTTTCAAAGAAATTTGAAATTTTAGAGCAAGAAGAATTTAAAGAGTTAACTAAAGAGAGTCAATGTATAGTGCTTTCAAGTGATTACATTAAAAGTGCCATAATTGAGTTGGAGAGTAAGATTACTTCCAAAGAAATTGAAATTGTTATGAATTTTAAGGTTAAAACTCTGTATTCAGCTTCTATATTAGCAGAAAATAGTTTGAAGTGGCTAAAACTTGATCATTCTAGGTATTTGGTTAATTTGGTGCCAAAAAAGCTCATAGATAAATATGAGAATTTTTTCGGTATATCCAATATGCCATTAATTGCATCTGATGTCATTGGAATGTATAATTATATACTTTATGTAAATGACTTTGCACTCCTTAATTGTTGTTATATCTCAATGAGCATTAAAAACACTCAAATCATGCATTTTCAAAATGGCAAAATAGTTGGAATTGATAGGTTTGATATAGGGCTTTCAGATTACTTTAACACACTTGAGGAAGCAAATGTTACAAAGGGAATTCAGCTGATTAAGAGTCTTAAGTTTTTTCCGAGAAATGAAAAGGAATTTGAGAGTAAAGAGATTCTTGAAAATTTTGAAAAAATTAAAAAAGTACATTTTGATTGGGTTGATAAAATTAATTCGATAAAAGAGTATCGCAAGTTGAAGAAAGATTCTACTGCTTTTTATCTTATGGGGCTTGAAAGTTATTTTCAAGATTTCGATATTTTTATGAGGGATTATTTTGAAAGTCAAGTTGTAATACCAAAACATGGTTGGAGAGAATCAAGACTTATTGGGACGTGTGTCGGAATGCATTTTTAGCCTTTCTGAATATCCTTTAAGTGAATATAGTGTAAATAAAAACCACTCTAATGTTGTCGCATAAGAGTGGTTTTCGTATTAAAATATTAGTACTTGCAATAAGGGATGCCATTCAGATCTTTATCGGTATTGTTGATTCTTACTTCCCCAGTATTTCCATTATATATCCATCCGCCACGAGTGGAGATAACATTTAAGGGGTTTTCATCACTATACTGTATACTATCTGTTTTGCCAATGGGATCCATAGGAATGATATTTTGTTTAAACATACTCGGAATGATTGTCGATGGAAATTGCCCATTACTTTTTGTAAATTGGATATTAATGGCATCTCGCATAGAACTCAAATTTTGCTGGAGTTGAGTCTCTTTAGCTTTTTGAACAAGTTGTGCATATTGCGGGACTATTACAGAGGCTAAAATTGCAATAATTACGATTACAATCATAATTTCAATTAGCGTAAATCCATTTTTTCTTCGTTCTAGTGTGTAATTCACATTCTCCTCCTTATACCGTATATTTTATTATAAACATTTTGAAGAAAAATTGCAAGAACATTATGTTGAAATGTCACAAAACTATTAATATTTTGTTTGAATTAATTATGATTCTATGATACTATATAACTAATAAAACGAGCAATTTGAGGATGAGATGAAATACAACTACAAAAGTGGAGATCACTTCGGAAATATTTTCACAAATACGATTGAAGCGAGTTCGCTAGATGAAGCTAAACGCTTGATTTTTGAGCAAGGCCAAGAAATTCTTTCTATAGAAAAACAAAAAAGCATAGCGGGTGGGTTCTTAAAGAATAAAAAAAATGCTGTGAATCTTATACTTATAACTAAACTTTTTGCGACACTTCTAAAATCTGGCATGGATATTTTAAAAGTTCTTGAAACAGTCATGCAATATTCGGAAGATGAATCATTAAAATATGTTATTAAAAATTTGTATCAAAATGTTAGTAGTGGAGAAACGCTAGCGAGTGGAATGAGAAGAAATAGTAGTTTTTTTTCTGAGTATTATGCGTCGAGTGTTGAGGCAGGGGAGGTTACAGGAAATTTGGTGGTGACCTTTGAGACACTTTATATCCATATTAATGCAAAAGCCAAAATTGTTAAAAAAATTAAGTTGGCTATGATGTATCCAACTTTTTTAATTTGTTTTGCATTGGTTGTGGTAATCTTTATGAGTGTTTTTGTTATGCCGACATTCGCGGGGGTTTACTCATCATTTGGAAAAAAACTTCCCTTTATTACGCAATTTATTCTTAATATTTCATATATGGTTCGCCACTATTGGTATATTATATTTATTATTGTAGTAGCAGTATTTATGTTTATGAAAAAAAGATCTTCCCAGGAGAGATTAAGAAAAATTTTATCTAAACTCGTCCTAAAACAGAGGAAACTAAGAGAGTTTGTTTATATTCGAGAAAGCGTTAGTGTTTTTCGAACACTTAATTTAGCGATTAAAAGTGGTATTCCACTGCTAGGTGGATTAGAGCTTGCAAAAAAAAATATTGCAAACGATTATATACGAAAAGATTTTGATGTTATTATTGAAAATGTTGCCAATGGTGAAAAAATTAGCGAAAGTTTTAAACGTGTAAATTTTCCATCTCTTGCCGTTCAAATGCTCTACATAGGTGAAAATTCCAATCAACTTGAAGATATGCTAGAAAGTATTTCTGAACTCTATGAGGAAGAAATTGAGAGAGCACTTATGACTTTAATGGCATTCATTGAGCCGGTTATGATACTTTTTGTAGGCGTGCTAATTGGAACCATGGTAATTGCTATGATTTTACCAATTTTAACACTATCGTCTGCTGTGAGTGGCTAGGAGGAAGAGTGAAAAACAGAGGATTTACACTAATGGAATTGCTTGTTTCGGTTTTAATTATCTCTATTTTGGCAGCCATTGTTCTTCCAACAACCAACTTAGCATTAGAACGTATGAAAGAAATGGAATTAAACCATAATTTAATGGAGTTAAGAAAAGGGTTAGATATCTATAAAGATAAGGGGTATTCAAAAAAAAATGGCGACAACACACCTAGTGGGTATCCGATAAACTTAAGTGAACTTGTGACATCACATGTACTTAGAAGTGTACCTGAAGATCCGATGCATCCAAGTAGTAATTCTGATGTGAATACGTGGTGGAAAAAAATACCTTTTAGTTCAACAGATCTTTCATGGTATGATATTAGAAGTAAAAGTACGGGGGTAGCGCTTGATGGAACAAAATTCAATACATGGTAAAAAAAATAGTGGGTTCACACTGCTTGAATTGATTATTGTTATTGTAATTATTGGAATACTCGCCGCGATTGTGACCCCTTCATTTAAATCAGCTTTAGTAAGTTCGAAAGAGGCGGCACTTCGTGCAGATCTCTACATAACAAGAGATGCTATTGATCAGTATAAAGCGGATAGAAGACACTATCCTAAAAAACTAGAGGATCTAATTACTGCAAAATATTTAAGATTTATACCAGTTGATCCGATGACAGAAAAAGCCGATTGGAAAACTATTCCATCAAGTGTTACGGAACAAAATGTCTATGATATTCGTTCAAATTCGGACAAAACTGGATCGAACGGTGTAAAATATGATGAATGGTAAGAAACAGCAGGGTTTTTTGGTTGTATATATGCTAATAATTGTGATAATTATTGTAGCTATGATAGGTGTATATGCAAAAGTTTGGAGTACCACAGTTACGAAAGAGAGAGAGACACTCCTTAAATTTCAACTAGCTGAGATGCGTTCTGGAATTAAGCAATACTATATTGATAAACAGGAATATCCAACAAAAATTTCTCAGCTATATATGGATCGATATTGCAGAGAAGATTATGTTGATCCGATTACAAATAAAAAAGATTTTATCATAGATGTTAGTAAGAAAAAAATGATTTATGCTAATAATCCTGAGAAATCCTTAGAGGGGACAAAGTATAACACATGGTAAAGAAAAAAAATAAAGAGAAGCTAAAAGCAACGCCCAAAATATTGTTTATTGATTTTTCACCTTATGGATATCACAAAACAAACAAAAAAGTTTTAATTAGATTGACTTTCATTACAATTAGTATTATTTGTATTCAAGTATCTACCATGTTTTATATGAATGGCGCTAAAATATTGAAAATAGAATCCCCCATGGTTTCAACACTTCAAGCGAGCTCTGTATCATTAAATGCTCTCAGTAAAATGCTAAATGTGACCTATTTGAAAACAAATGATGAGGTGAATAAAACTTATACGCCGGAGCTCAATAGCGAAATAACTGCCATAATTTCAAAACTTCCAAGCGTCACAATGACAACTCAATTAAATGTAATTGATAATATAATGCAGAAATTCCCTGGACTTTCACTCGAAAATATGGATATCACAAGCAGTGAAATTGTTTATATCGTTGATTATGATACTATTGATAATTTAAATCAATTTCTTGCAAATTTAGAACAAAGTTATTCTTATGTTGTACCACTCAATATAAAAGCTGGACAAGCTAAAATTCAGTTGAGGGGGTATGATGGGCAAAATTAATAAGTATTCGAAGCTTTTTAAAGAATATAAAATATATATTATAGTTATGTTTTGCTCGATAGTTTATGCATTGATCATGTTTTCGTTAAATTTTTTTTCACATGAAGCATTAACGAACAAAATTAAAAGTTCTCAAATAACGGTAGTGAACCTACAAAGTACAATTAATAAAACTTGGGGTAGTTTGCAAAGTCTCAATGCACAGTTGCAGTTTGAAAATGTTTTGACGAATGTATCTAGTAATCAATACGACATGTCAAATTTTAAAAATTTTATCGCTTCGTTTAATACGCTGATTTTTTCAAATAGTTCGGTTAACCAAGTGGTGTATTCTCTCGATGATAAATCCAATACGCTAACAGCAACGATTTCAGTTAATGGAAACTATACCGATATGAGAAATCTAATTTACTATGTCGAGACACATTTTTATTTTATAAATGTCAAGGATGTTTCACTTTATAGCAGTGAAGGCAACATAAAAGGAAGTGTTGTAATGGATATTTATTTTAGGGGCGGTACTTCATGACAGATAAAGAAAAAAAACAGGCAATTATTTTGGGAATACTGATTTTAGTATTAATCGTCTCTGTTCTTGTCATGCAATTGCGTCTTAAAGCACAAAAAGAAAGATTTAACGAGAATTCACAAACGGTGACTCAAGATAGCGGAAGCGCGGTGTATGTTCCTAGTGGAAGCAGTGCCTTAGCAACGTCAGGAGCCAGTATTCAACCTAGTGGAAGTTCAGTGCAAGAGGATTCAACAAATCAACCCAATAACACAAATGCGATTAGTGTGAAAGTAAGTAATACAGAAAGCGACTCAGAAAATGATTCTGGGAGCTCTGCGAGTAGTGGCGCAAGCATGACATCGGCAGCAGTTCAAGCATTTTATAAAAATAGACAAACCTTAGTGCTCACCACCAATGCAAATCTTTTTCAAATGACACCAAAAGTAAATAAAGAAAGTTCAGAAATGGAATCGGTACAAGCTCAAGCGAGTGGCAATATGATTCAAAATGGCATTAATGACGCCATTGCTCAAATTAAATATTCGGGGTATTACCAGTCTGGTGAAAATATGGTATTTATGCTCATGTATAATAATCAAAATTATACTTATACCAATAGCGGTCAACTTAGTGTAAGTGTAAATGGGGCAAATTATGCATTGAATTTATCTTTAACTCCAGATAATGATTTACTATTAACTAATAGCACTTACAATATAGCACAAACTAAATCCATGTAATGAGGGGAAACTATGAGAAAGAAATTTTCAAGCCTATGTATCGCTTCAGTTCTTATGGCTGGTATAGCCTTAGCTGATACGAGTGGTGGGTCAAATATCAGTGGGTCTTCCTCTGCAAGACCGCAAATCAAAACGTATACACTTAATATTAATAGTAATCTTCAAGGGGCATTTCAAATGCTTTCGGGGATGGTTAATCAAAATATTATACTTGCTTCTAGTGTACAAGCAATGCAACCCGTAAATGTCGATATTAAGGGCATGACATTTGAGCAGATTCTTGATATACTACTTTTAACTAATAATTTAGGGTCGCAAAAAATTGGAAATAGTATTTTAGTATACCCACAAAATATGGCACAAAGCTTTGCTCAAACGCAAATGGTCTATATTCCACTTACAGATATGAATGCCAATGATGTAGTCAATTTAGTTAGGCAATATTTAAATGGGAATTACGGCGAAAGTATATCGCCGTCACCTAACTTAAGTGGAGTAGTGGTAAACGCAACCCCTGAGCATATCAAACTTGTTAAGGATATTATTTTACAGTTGGAAGCAAATAATGTTACCATCACTAAAACATATTACTTAACTTATACAAAAGCTCAAGATGTATATACGGCACTTCAAGGATTAACTAGTATAAAAAATATGATTGTAAATCAAGATATGAATACATTAACTGTTGAAATGCCAAACAGTTTAGAGCCACAAGTTAACTACATTGTAGATAGTTATAACATAGAGCAACCACAGGTAGTAATTAAAGTGTTAATACTCGCTACAACAAATGCTGTCATGGAAGATCTCGGTTGGGACTATGATAACACAACTACTATTTCAGGTGGGTTTGGCTCATTAGGATATCTTACAATTTCAGGAATTCCCAATACATTAATCGGGACCTTATCAACTGGAACTACGAAGATTTTAAGTAATCCCACACTCAGAATTTTAAATAATCAAAAAGCAACTATTAAAGTGGGCCAAAATATTCCTATTATAATACAACAGCCAACACCACAAACCACGCCGAGTAGCAGCACCACTAATCAACCTGTTGCTCAGCTACAAGTGGAGTACAAAGATGCAGGGTTAACCCTGAATTTAACGCCTACGATTCACGGAGATAATAGAATAACTATTGCGGTAGATTTGGTGAAAAAAGACCCTGGAAAATCTGTTGTTCAGGGGGGATACCAGTATCCTTCATTCATTACTCAATCGATCAATACAGATATCACCCTCAACAATACAGAAAGTGTTATATTTGGAGGACTCATTCAAAATGGAGAGGAGACTACAGTAACGACACTTCCAATAATTGGAAGTATTCCGTATATAGGAAGTCTTTTTTCGAATACGAGAACTAATCCGACACAAACTGAGCTTATTATGTTGATTACACCTTATATAGTTACAAATATTCAAGATGGGAAATCAGTATCCTATAATTATTTTGATAGTAACGGAAATAATGATGTTATGGCTCAACCGGCACAAGAAAAAGCAAATAATATGCAGAAAAAAGCAATTTTTTAGGGGGTAAATGAATGAAAAAAATTTCAATATTAATAACAACAGTAATATGTGCAGCATTTTTACTCATTGCTTTTTCTGGGTGTAGTATAGGGCCGAGTAGTCCGAATTCTCTTATTTCAGTCACAGCAAGTAGCAATCCAATTAGTTTTGCTAATAGCACTACTCCGACTTTAACTTTTGCACAACAATTGCAAACTGGAACGGCTACAAATAATTATTATTTATATTCTGTGAGTTTAAATTGTACACTTCCCAATGGGACGAATGTACTGAATGCTATAAATCCAAGTCCTGGGCAGCCTGTACCTACCACAACAGCATATAATATGATTGGATTAAATACATGGTTACCGCTCATTTTAAATTATTTTACAGAGAATCCATCTCAAAGTATCCTCAATGCGACATATACATTTACCTATAAAGATAACAATGGACAAACTGTGAGCTATCCAATACAAATTATGTGTTCAACAAGTGTAGCGCCATCATCTTCGTTTCAAATACAGAGTGCGCGATATATTTCGGGCAGTTCAGCTTTAACCAATCAACTTGTGATTACGTTTAGTCAATCACCTCAAATGAGTTATGGTTCTAGTACCATTTGGCAAAATATAAGTACGGCTTTTGTAATTTCACCTTCAGGTCTAAATATTGTTGCCAATCCAGGCATAAATAACGTGACCATTTCTGGAATGACAATGACAATTTCGGATATTACTGGGTACATACCCGCAACATTTACGATTAATGCGCCGTACAACCCAAATGGACAATCACCAACAATTGTTTATTCGATTAATAGTCAGACGGGTGCATTGAGTTATTTACAACAGTCATCATCTGCAATTTCATTTTAGGTTCTAATAAAAGGGGGAAATATGTATATACTACATTTTATTGTATTGATTTTAGCAGTACTCATTATAGTGTTTGCAGGACTTAGTTTTCTTAAGACACGGCTATTTGTAATTGAAAATATTTATATTCGAATTATGTTTTTAATTGCAGGCATTTTACTTCTTGCGGTATCGCAACTTTTCAAAGAGATGCTTCAAGCGGATGCACAAGTAAATGTTCAGGTACAAAATTTAGAGCAAGCTGTGAATCAAAATACGCTTGATATTAAAAAAAATAGTGCAGCCATTTCGGGAAACAGTATCATCGAAAAAGGTCTTCAAGTTCAAGAAAATGTGACTAATTCGAAAGCTAAAGCATTAGCACAAACGGTTAGTGGTGTTGCAACGCAAGTGAGTACAACCAAAAGCAAGGTTTCGTCCCTGCAAAATAGCTTGAATTCGATGAATTCAAGCTTAGGAACCATCCAATCTCAAATGGTTACTCAAAGCACAATAGCCCCGATGCAGCAACAAATGACACAATTTCAAACGCAAATTCAGTCGATGAGTACTCAAATCACGGGGCTTAATACACAGTTAACTGCCGTGAAGCAGCAACAAGCTCAAACATCAGAGGAGCTTGCAGCGGCACAATCAGTAATTGCTCAAGGCGGTGGTCAATCTGGCTCGGCAACTGTATCAACTAAGTTCGCTATCACGCCAACGACAGAGTTTCAGTACGTGACCGGAAACAATTATATAATGGTATATAATGCTGAGGTTATTCCCACTCAGAGTTCTACTTTGGTAGATGCAAATAGCGAGAGTGTGAAGAAGAAGCTAAAATCTTTTGCGCAAAGTTTTATGGATTCGTATCCAGTAGCTTCTTACAAGGATGGAAAAGGAATTGTAATTTATGTTAATTTTTATGACAAAGGAAAGAGTCCTACGGCACAAACAGCAGCTCCTGCTACAGGGTATGTTGTTCAAATTATTTCGGATAGAGTTGAACTTGGAAGCATGAAGTACGCCATTTCTGCTTCTAATAGCGAATTTAACTGAAAATCAGGACAGTTTAAGCTGTCCTGATTTTTTTAATTTTTATTTTTAAAAATTAAGAAGTCATTTGTAAATTCCCACAAAACAGCTAAAATATGGTATAATATTAGTAAAATGTTTTAGGAGAATCGATGGCAACAATTGATATTATAGGTGCACGTGAGCACAACTTGAAAAACATAGATATTTCCATTCCTAAAAACAAAATGGTAGTGATTACCGGGGTGTCAGGAAGTGGCAAATCAACGTTAGCTTTTGATATTATTTACTCTGAGGGGCAAAGACGTTATGTTGAAAGTCTCTCTTCGTATGCAAGACAATTTATCGGAAAGATGACAAAACCCCTAGTAGATTCTATTACTGGACTTTCTCCAGCAATTTCAATAGAGCAAAAAAGTGTTAATAAAAATCCACGTTCAACTGTTGGGACTTTAACGGAAATCTATGATTATTTAAGACTCCTTTATGCTAATATTGGAAGAGCCTATTGTCCAAGTTGTGGGAAAGAGATCTCTAAAGTTACCATAGACGAAATTATTCATTTAATAGAGTCAACATCTATTGATGGCGACCGATTGGTCATATATTCACCTGTTATAAAAGATAAAAAAGGCGAGCATAAGAATCTATTTATTAACCTGAAAAAAGAGGGTTTTTTGAGAGTTCGTGTAAATGGTGAAACGTTATACCTTGATGAAATGATAGAACTTAATAAAAATCAAAAACATACTATTGAAATTGTAGTAGATCGAATCTCAGTAAATAAAGAAGAAAAAGCTTTTTCACTTAGATTATTTGAAGCGATTGAAATAGCTTTTAAACATTCAGGTGGAAGTGTCATAATTTCAAGTGCGAAGGGTGAAAAGGCCTATACAGAAAATTTTATGTGTGCTGATTGCAATATATCTTTTCCAGAAATCAATGCTAGAATGTTTTCGTTTAATGCACCTTATGGTGCCTGTCCGGAGTGTAATGGTCTTGGTGAAGAGTTAGTTATTGACCCAGAGAAAATAATACTTGATCCTGAAATTTCAATTACTGATGGA
>JAPLKR010000116.1 GCA_026387965.1 Fusobacteriota bacterium
ATACATATTGCAGTCGCTTAGCAACACTTTGCTTGGTGCGCATAGCAGCGAGGGTACACCCAGTAACATTCCGAACCTGGTAGTTAAGCTCGTTTGCGCCGATAATACTTCGTAAGAGGGAACATAGGTTCGTGCCAAGCACTTTTTTTAAAACTCAAATAAATACTAACTGTGCAACAGTCGATTGCCTCGGTGGCGGAATAGGTAGACGCACAGGACTTAAAATCCTGAGGTATCTAATACCGTGCCGGTTCGATTCCGGCTCGAGGCACCACTTTTTTAATACAGTTTTACACTTGACGCGGAGTAGAGCAGTTGGCAGCTCGTCGGGCTCATAACCCGAAGGTCATAGGTTCGAGTCCTATCTCCGCAACCAAATTAAATCTATTGCCGATATAGCTCAGCTGGCTAGAGCATACGGTTCATACCCGTAGGGTCAGAAGTTCGAATCTTCTTATCGGCACCAACATAATAATTAAACTGAGTGATTAGCTCAGTTTTTTATATTTTATCAAATTAAATTGACCATAGAGGTATTTAATGGTATAGTTTTTTCAACAGTGGTAAAATGGGGAATGAATATAAAAAATATTTATAGCAAATCAAAAGCAAAACTGGATACTTTGCAATATGTCATCTCGAGCGAAGCCGAGAGACCTATCTCTGTAAAATTCGAAATGTCTCTGCATTGACAACATTGTCAATGTTTGTTTTGAAACGACTCTATAACTTCGCGATATGGCTACTTGTAGCATTTCTTGTTTCAACTTTATCGTTTGCGAAAGTTGTGACGATTGAGATACTCGCGCTAAATGATTTTCATGCGTATTTAGCTCAAGATTCAAGTCATCCTGGCCTCGATGTTATTGCTACTTACATTATCAAGAGCGACAAGCAAATCCAAATTCAGTACTACTTTTGAGTGCTGGAGACATGCATCAAGGAACTATGAAGTCAAATATGGTGTATGCTGCAAGTGTTGCAGCAGAGATGAAATATTTAATGTTTGATGCAATGGTTATCGGTAACCACGAGTTTGGGGCAGTCATATTTACAAGATAGAATTAAGCAGTCCAATTTCCCTTTTTTAGCTGGCAATATCTATCAGCTATAACGAAATTACTTCAAAATACAAAGCCGTATACCCTTATTACAGTTAATGAAATTAGGGTTGGGGTGATAATGCTTGAAATGCTCTCTACGCAAAGCCCCAGTATCTACTAGGCCTTACATTTGAAGAGCCGAATCCAATTGTTGCACAAACTGTCAAGGCACTACGCGAAGAAGGGACGCAAATTATCGTTTTAGATGCCGATATTGCTAAACTATTCTGGTTTATCATCTCTGAATTCAATAACAGGAGAGAGAGCGGATGTAACTGCGGTTACTTCAAATATTATTGATGTATCCATAACGAGTTATTCACATCAATTTGTAAATGGCTGGGTGAGAGGTACATCGATAGTTCAAGCAGATTGGGCAGGAAAGGTAATTGATTAAATTATAGTAGAATACGATACCGATACTGAGAAAGTAGTTAATGTGAATAGTCGGGTAGTTAATCTCGTGGGTTCATAACTTCCTCAAGATCCGGCAGCAATGACGATATATAACCAATATGTAAAAAAAATCACCCTACTGAAAATTAAGTGATCGGGTATTCAAAAAATAAACTTTACAATAGAGGCAGCCCTTTGACTCCAATCGGAGTATGTGCTTGTGATGTGTCTTGTATAGCAACAATTGTTGATGTATTTATTATTAATAGTGGAGGAGTTCGAACAGTAATTACTGCACGACCTGTAAAGATGGGAGAGTTGTATCGAGCATTTCCATTTGATGATTTTATATGTACCACTATTATAAGCGGTGCACAGCTTATAAACTTAATCGAATATTGTGTTTAAGAAAATGTTAATGGCCGAATTTCTGGGTATTTTTCAGGCTTAAAAATTGTTTGCAATCCTATGTTTCTATCAGGTCAAAGAATTATTTCTATGACTGATCTAAAAGAGAATCCGATCATTGACAGTAACAATACTCTGTTGGGACAATAGATTTTGTGACAACAGGAGGAGATGTTTTTTCAATATTTCTGACACTGCCAATAAAAAATACGGAAATTAACTTAAGAGATACGCGGGTAGCTCAAATGAAAAAACAACAAAGTAGTGATGAAGGAGAGAACAACCGTTTAACCGTTACTAATCAATATTTTAAGCCCTCTTGCTATAGAGAGATTAAATAACATCATGTACGATTCTTGACCTAACAATCAAGATATGGTATGATAAAAAGAGAATCGTGACCAAATGGTAGTGAAAGTTGGAATAAAATGAAACGATATAAACTCATAATTGCATATAATGGCGCTAATTTTTTTGGTTCTCAAAAGCAAGAAGCATTAAGAACAGTTCAAAGTGAACTTGAACGTGTTCTTTTTGAAATTCTCTTTGTCAAAATATCAACTATTTTCTCTGGAAGAACGGATAAAGGTGTCCATGCATTAGCTCAAGTTGTTGTGTTTGATGCAATTATTCCTTTTGAAGATGAGAAGCTTTTTGTGATTATAAATCGAAAACTTCCATTAGATATTAGAGTGAAATCCTGCGAATGTATTGAAAATAGCTTCAATCCAAGGTTTTCTTCAAAAGTTAAAACATATCAATTTAAAATGAAAGAGATTTCAAATTACAGTGTGTTTGAATATGATTTTTACTATTTTGTAGAGAGTTCAATAGATGTGGAAAAGTTTAATAAAATTGTGAGTTCAGTTATTGGCACTCATGATTTCACTTCGTTTAAAAAAAGCGATTGTACGAATAATGAAGTGATTAAAACGATTTACATTGCAAGAATAATTAAGCATAGCTCAGAGTACCATTTTGAAATTAGTGGAAGTGGTTTCTTGAAAAATATGGTTAGAATTATTTTAGAAGAGAGTCTAAGAGAGTGCTATGGCAAAGAGTTAGAAGGACATATAAAAAGACGACTTTCTAATCCAAATATACATGTGCACAAACATTTAGCTCCCGCTCAAGGACTTTATTTGAAGGAAGTATTTTATGAATAATTTAGTAGTAAAAAGAATCCTTCCCGAAATGAACAAATTGAATCCGAATCCTTCGGTGAGGGTGCTGTTGATGAGTGGGTGATTATGCCGCTGATGAGATATGGTAGAATTTATGGAGCCTTTATAGGGGGAGTATTAGTAGGTATTATAGAAATGATTATCTCGGAAAGTTATCAGGGGTATATTTTTAGTTTCGCCATTCGAAGCGCAGTTCGTAATCTTGGTTATGGAGAGGAGCTGCTTCGTAAAGTAATTGATGATGTTAGAGAAGCAGGTGTTTTGAAAGAATTAATTTTAACATCCTCCGAGGATAATAGCTGTGCAAATAAAATATATGAAAAATTAGGGTTTAAAAAAGGAGAAAAACTTTTAAATGAATATGGTTGGGGAATAGATAGAATTTCATGGTCAAAAAAATTATAAAAGTATATAAAATGTTAGGTAGCACATTTAAATTATGATATAATAGGGTAGTAAATTTGTTAGAAAAGGAAAAGAAAAATGAGCCTTTCGGTAGCCTTAATAACCTATAACGAAGAGAAAAAATTAGCGAGAACTTTAGAAGCTGTAAAATCAATAGCAAATGAAATCATTATTGTAGACTCATTTAGTACGGATAATACGCTAGTCATTGCAAAAAGTTTTGGAGCGAAAGTGTATCAAGAGCGATGGCAAGGCTACGGAGCACAGAGAAATAGCTTAATTGAAAAATGCACATGTGATTGGATCCTGATGATTGATGCAGATGAAGTACTTTCGCCAGAGTGTGTTGAAGATATAAAAATTCAAATTGAGCAGTCGATACATGAAGTGTTTGAAATAGTGTTTAAAACAGTGTATTTTGACCGAGAAATTAAGTATGGCGGTTGGAGTGGTAGTAAAAAAATAAGACTTCATAAAAAGGGAAGTGGAAAGTTTAATAGTAATGTGGTTCACGAAGTGTTTGAAACGGAGAAACCACTTAGAACTCTTAAAGGGAACATATATCATTATACTTATCTTGATATAACGGCTTATTTAGAAAAATTTAACCGTTATACCTCGGAAGCGGCGAAAGAGAGGCTCAGAAGAGGGAAAAAATCATCCATTCTAATCATACTTTTAAGAAGTAGCTATAAATTTTTTTACCAGTATATTTTAAGGTTGGGTTTTTTAGATGGTGGAGAAGGATTGATACTTGCATATTTTTCAGCATCTTATGCATTTGCGACCTATACAAAACTTAGAGAATATAACAAAAAAGGAATAACTTATGAAGAGTTATGCTAGTGGTGATTGGATAGTTTACCCTTTTTCAAACGATTATAATTTGGATGATCTTTTAAAATGTGTAGAGATGTTTGAAGGAAATGAAGTTCATGAGACAGTAATCAAAAAATACTGCATCGAGGTATTAAAATCGGATTACCGTAGTGTCGTAATAAAATTTACATTTAATGGCAAAGCTTTAGTGGCTAAACGCCCCATTGAAAAACATAGCAGAGCATGGGCAAGATTTGTAACACAGTTTCGAGATTCGGAAGTGGTTGAAGCAAGCAAAAAACTTGAGAGGGTGAAAAGAGTCGGATTAATTGGCAATCAAGCTATTGCTGCATTTGAAAAACGCATTAAAAATAGAGTGGCCGATTCATGGCAAGTGTATACATATCTTGAAGGTTGCGTGCCCCCTATAGAAGTGTTTGAAAAAGTAAAAGAGATACTGGTAAAGATTCATCAGCAAGGATACCTCCATGGAGATTCACAACTTCAAAATTTTTTATATACTCTAGACCAACAAATTGCGGTTATTGATGTAAAGTTAAAACACAATCGATTAGGAAATTACGGACGTTCAATGGAGTATGAATATTTGTGTCGCAGTAATTTCTGTTTTAAACCATATTTTGTAAAAGAACGCAAATGGTTTTCGTATAAATTATATATATTTTTCAAATTTTTACAACTGAGATTTAGAGATGTTAAAAAGATTCGAGAATGGTTTGGTTATAAAAAAAATCAGGCATAACCATAAGGAGTGAAGATGAAAATATTGATTTCAAGAACGGATAAAATCGGAGATTTAGTGCTTTCAATTCCCTCTTTTAATGCAATTTATCAAATGTATCCGCATGCCGAGATATATTGCTTAGTGAGAAAATATAATGCCGATATTGTCAGAAATCTTCCTTATATTACGGATGTGATTGTTAAAGACGATTACGAAACTGAAGCCCTTTCTAAATTGATACAAAATTTAAAATTAGATATTTTTGTTGCACTTTTTAGTGATACAGAGATAGCAAAGTTAGCTAAGGAATCTGGGGCAAAAAAACGCATAGGCCCTTATTCGAAGCTAAGTTCATTTTTTTCTTACAATTCGGGCCTTCGTCAAAAACGCTCCGAAAGTTCAAAAAATGAAGCAGAGTATAATTTAGATTTGATTAAAAGTATTGATGAAGAAAAATTCTCCAAAATCAAAACATTGGACTATCGCGTTCATATTGATAAAGAGTACCGAGAGAAGATAAAAATATGGTTGGAAAAAAGAGGAATAGACAAATATATCATTGTTCATCCGTTATCTGGAGGTTCAGCAAAAAATCTTTCGCTCAATCAATATGCCAACCTTATTAATAAGCTATCTAGAATTTATGATGAGTATTCGATTATTGTGACGGGTTCAGGAGCTGAAGGTGAAGTGGTATATGATATGGTGGGAAGAATAAATCGAGATAATGTATTTGCATGGATTAGTTCAGAATCTATTCAATATCTCTCAGCGCTTCTTGATAAAAGTGAATTATTTATTGGATCTTCCACAGGGCCTACCCACATTGCGGGAAGTTTAGGAAAGAAAGTTGTTGGAATTTATCCTAAAATACAAGTTCAATCTAAAGTGCGGTGGGGAATTTATGGAAATCGTAAGGTATTGTATCTTGAACCAAAAGTAGAGTGCGGTGAAAAATATCATTGTAAAAAAAATTGTAAACATTATGATTGTTTTGAAACTTTACAAATCGGTGAGATACTCGCCAAAATAAATGGATTATTAGGGGAATAATTATGAGGCATCTTAAAATTCTTGAAATGGCTGCACACTGTCAATTAAGAAGCGGAACGCCAATATTGATGGCACGGTTAGCATTGGGGTTAAAGAGAGCTGGCCATGATGTGAGCTGCCTTTTTAATGGAGACGTGTTTGTTGAAAAGTCAGATTTTGATTTTTTGCGCGAAGAGGGTATTAAAGTTAAGATTATTGAAGCAGATAGAGTTAGAGTAAATGGAAGTACAGCAAAAAGTATTATAAAACTTCGTAATTTTTTGAGGAAAAATAAATATGATATCGTGCACGCCCATGACAGTCAAGCTCTAGACAATCTCCTTCTTGCTTCAGTTGGACTAGATGTTACTATAGTGGTTTCACGTGGATTTATGAAAAAGCTTAATGGATACAATGCACTAAAATATAAATTGGGGAAAGTTAAAAAGATTTTTGTGGTTTCTAATGCTGTTAAAGAGCGCATGAAAGAGAGTGGTAAAATTCTTGATGATAGTAAGTTTGTGATATTTCATGGAATGTTGGATACAAAATCGTTTGAACTAGAATCTAATTTAAGAGCAGAGTTGGGTATATCAACGAAGGAAAAAATCATTGGCATTGTGACTAACGAGAGTGATATTAAGGGGTCAGATTTTTTACTCCAAGCGTATGAAAACGCTTGGAAATCAGGAGAACGTTATCGGTTAGTTCTTGCTGGAGTGACACCGGAATTTGTAAAAAAATATATTGCAGATGAAGCAATTTTGAGCTCTATCTCTGCTTTAGGTTTTCGAAAAGACATTCCCAATATTTTAAAAGGATTAGATGTTTTTGTATTTACTTCTAGAGGAGAAGAAGCGCTTGGGTTAACCATCGCGGAGGCTCAAATGGCAGGAGTTCCTGTGATTGTTATGAATTCTGGAGGGAGTGCAGAAATTGTTTTAGATGGTAAGACAGGGTTTGTAATAGAAAAGGGCAATATTGCAGAGTTGCAAGAAAAAATCTCTTGGCTGTTATCTCATGAAAGCGAAAGAGTTGAAATGGGTATTGCGGCTAAACTTTATGCTGAAGAAGCTTTTAGTATGGAAGAGGCGGTTAAAAATGCGGAAAGAGTATATAACGGCTTGCTTAGATAATAGTTTTAGCCTGGCTAAAATATGTTGAGTAAGAGAAAATTGGAGGTCATAGGATGATTGAAATAGTGTGCATAGTAGTTGTGGCTATCGTACTTTATGCAGTTTTTAATCAAAATGGATTTCCTGTTTTTTTATTTCATAAAATTGATGATCAGAGTGATACGAATGAGTTAGAGTTTGAAGCGATATTAAAACATTTACAAGAAAAGCAGTTTAAAACGGTGACAGCTCGTGAGATTGAGAACGGTGTAAAAATTGATAAAAAATGTATTATGCTAACATTCGATGATGGGTATCTCAATAATTATCAAAAAGTATTTCCACTTATTAAAAAATATCAGACGAAGATAACACTTTTTATTAATTCTGATTATATTTTAGAAAATGAGGAGGTGCGAGCGGCAGATACGATGCACTCTCATTATCCTTTTTTACTTTGGTCTGAAATTCAAGAGATGCAAGAGAGTGGGCTTGTTGACATACAGCTTCATACAGGAAAGCACTATTTTCATTTTGTATCAAGTGAGATTAAAGAGGTTTTCACGCACGAGGAGAATCTTCAGGATTTGAAAAATTATCAAGAGCTATATGGTCGTGAGGAAGCGTTAGAGGGGCTTCCCATTTTCAGAAAACGTGGGGCAACTTCTCAGCCTGGATTTATATTAGACTTAAATAAGTTAGATGCACTTAAAACGAGAATTTCAAAGTATTCTGAGTTAAAGTTAGCGAATAAAGCATTGGATTTTTTAGAGTACGGTAGAATTGAAACGATAAAAGAATTTAAAAAACGCATTGTGCAGACAGTTTCTGATAATCAGCTAGCCATTAACCACTATTTAGGTTACAATGCTAAAAATTTTGCTTGGCCATGGGGGCATTTCACAAAAAACAGTGTTGAAGTTATGGGAAGCATAGGAATTAAGGGGCTATACACTTGCATTAAGGGGCCAAATAGACGAAAAGTAGATTTAAGGTGCATAAGACGCGATAGTTTCAGACAAGCTTCTTTAAAGCGATTTAAATGGAAACTCTACCTGTGTAGAAATACGATACTCGGGAAAATTTATGAGTGGGTATCCTAGAAAATAAAATTCAATAACATTTTGAGGCGTACTAAAATCCGTAAAATCTAAATACTTGCGACAGATTCCACGGTTAAGAGATATATAGGACACGGGTGAAAATGTGATAATTTTATGCAAAGGCAAGAATTAAACACGAATTCTCATGAAGAAATTGCTCAAAAAAGGTTGTTAAAGATTATATAGCATTTTCAAAACAAACCTTGACTCATGTCATGTCGACCAAGGCGGAGACAACTATTCATTTAAAAGATAGATCTCTCAACTTGGCTCAAGATGACATACAAAAAATATTCTGTTTTGTTTTTGATTTGCAATAGGATAAGGAAATTCAATATAATAAGGGGTGAATTAGATGATTATAGCGATAATCGTTTTAGTGATAATATTAGCCCTCCTTTGGTGGGCGCATGGTGAGGGAGTGCCTGTCTTTTTATACCACGAAGTCAGGAAAGATTCGGGTACACACCCGCTACTCTTAGAGAGTGAAATGTCTTATTTGGCCTCTAAAAAGGCGAAAAGTTTCAACTTCACCACAGCAAAAAATTATATTGATATGCATGGGAAGTTGCCAAGAAATAGCGTGATTATTACCCTTGATGATGGCTATGAGGACAACTATTCTAAAGCGTACCCTATATTTAAAAAACATAACATTTCAGCTACGATATTTGTTAATTCCGGATTCGTGGGTAAGAAGGCGGAATTTTTAACCTATGAACAGATGCGCGAGATGCACCCCCTCATCGATGTTCAAACCCACACAAGATACCACAACAAAAACTTTTCAAGTTTAAAATTGATTGGGGTGATTGGTATATTTGGTGAACTTAAGAATGGAGTAGATGATATTTATGGTATTTCACGAGAAGTGGGATTTCCAATACTTGAGTATGGGGGTGAGATAACACATAGAAAGTTAAGTATCTCGAGTGCGTTCTTCATCCAATTTAAAAAATATTTTGATGAAAATTTATCTGATTTAACAGAAAAAGAGATCCTTGAAAGAGGACAAGGTTTTGTTAATGAAAGAGCTGATGACATTTGTATTGAGAGTGATGAGATGTGGAAAAAGAGAGTTGCGGAAGCGTATTTATGCAATAGAAGAGATCTAGAAAAGGGAAGTGGACAACAAATAGAGCACTTAGCGTGGCCTTGGGGGTATTATAATAAAAAAACACATCAATGGTTAAAAGAGTCTGGAGTAGTTGGTTTTGCAACCTGTATACGTGGCACAAATTCTCGAAAACTCAATTTTGAATGGATTAGAAGAAATAGTATCCAAAATGCCAATATGAAGAAGTTTAAATTTCGTTATTTTATCTGTAAAAACCTCATATTGGGTTGGATTTATGAGAAGCTTTCTACAAAAAATGCGAAGTGGGAGATAAAAGAGTAGAAGAGGAAAATTCAATTCAATGGAAGAAGTTATTTTGCCACTGATTAAGCGGATTTTACAAATTATAAATTCAAAAGATTAACCTTGGACCCTATAGGCACGGGGTGTGAAGGAGATAAACAAGAAAGAAGGGTAGAGGATGAAAGAGGAAATAGTGATGCGCGCGGAAGAGAGGAACAGTAAAATGATATTTTCAAAATGGACTTGGTTATTTTTAATCATTTCATTTTTATGTCTCATTACCTTTTCTAGTGGGTTGAGTTTTGTTTTTTGCATCCCCTTGATTATAAGCGTTGCTATTAACTCTAAAGTTCATTGGTCAAATATATGTGAAGTGGTAGGTATTTTTGGCGCTTATCTTTTTGTCTTTTCTATTGCCATTGGTCAGCTAGGGTGGATATTTAAGGCTGAATGGTGTATGATGATGGCTTTGATTATTGGTGTGATTTTTTTCGGACGACAGCTGAATTGGGGCAATAGAAAGCTTACGCTATATTTTGTTTTTTTATGTGTAGTTATTAGCATCAGTACACTCTTAGCCCATTATAATGGGACAGGGAACTTTAAATATTTGTTTCAACTAAATATAACTCTTTTTGTGCCTTGGATGATGATACAGTATATCAATTCTAAAATAAAATTTCGCTGGGCACTCTTTATAGTTTCAATTTCAGTTATTCTTTTTTTAGGAAGCGTATGGAAAGAGTTTTTAATTATGATGGTATCAAATCATAGTCACCATCTGTTTGAGCCTATTTCATATTTGTTAGGTATGAATTTGATTACCCTTGAGACAGCAACGTTTTCTACAATGATTTTTATCGTTTTCTTCTTACTTTTATGGCGAAGTAAAGATAAAAAAGTTCAACTTGGGTGGTCGATATGTACGCTACTGGCTTTAGGAGTGATGGTGCTGTCAAGTGAGAGAATTACCTTTGTAAGTGGGCTTATTGGTGTGATATTGGTCTTGTTGTTTTACTTCGATTTACGAAAGACCTTAAAATTTATCGGAATAATAGTGGTGTGTCTGATAATACTGTTTGCATTTCATGGTAAAGTACATACACTTTCAAAATACACCAGTAGAATTTCAACAATCACTTCAATGAATAATTCTTCAAACGATGGGAGATTCGTCATGTGGCAAGCGGGTATATTGAGTGTTAAGGCACATCCGATTTATGGTGTCGGCTATTGGAATGTATATGATATGATTCGTAGTTATATTATTCGAAATCCAGATAATCCGATTATCAAAAAAAATACCTGGGCTTTTAATCAAGAAATACCTGGGAGACCTTGGATACATGTACATAACACGTATTTAGAGATGTTTGTCACCACGGGAATTTTTGGTATTTTATACTTCATCTTATTTTTAGGTATTGTACCGGTATATCTCTATAAACTGTTTCGACGTGATGGAAAAAATCTTTTGCTAGTAGGATTAACACTTCTTTTTATCGCTTATTATATTGCTGGGTTAACAGATGAGGTATTTATGGTGTGGCCTCTTTTAAAAGATAGTTATTTATTGCTGCTTTTTGCGGTGATGTATATAGACAGAGTAGGAAAAAGAGAGGAATAATGAGATGAAAAATCAGTATAAATCTTTTTTTCATAAATGGAAAGAGCAGAAAAAAGAGAGAAAACTTGAAAAACTATGCATGGAATATGATGTGAAAAAGGTTCAAGTGGATGTGGAGACAGTTTTAAAAAATATCAAGTCGATACTTTTTTTGCGTGATGACAATAAGATTGGTGATATGGTCATTAGCACCTATATGTACCATGAGATTAAAAAGCAAGCACCTTATATTTGCATTGATGTATTAGCAGGAACGAATAGTTGCAAAGTGTTAGAGGGAAGCCCCGATGTGAATAACGTGCATATCGTTGATTATAAAGATGAGACAGGTAAAGAGAGCTTGATAAAGGAGCTTAAAGCCAATAATTATGATATCGTTGTTGATTTTGCTGATGTGATGAGTATGAGAACCCTTGAAATCATTTCTAAAATTGAAGCAAAGGTTAATGTGGGTTTTTGTCGAGGAGAGTATAAGCTTTTTGATGTATCTTTTACCGAAAAGGAGTTGGATGTACACATTACTGAGCGATATTCTCAGTTTATTGAGTATATTGGACTTTCTAAAAGTAATGTTATTGAATACCATTATTATGGTAAAGAGGTTTACGATTTAACACTTTTTGAAAAAGGTAAAAAGAGTATTGTTATAAACCTTTTTGGCGCAAGTAAACATAGAACTTTTTCGGGTAAGTCAGCGGTAAATTTAATGAAGCTATTGTTAGAAAAAAACAATGTGAGCATCATTGTTTTAACGCCAAAAAAATATCAAGATTTTGTAGATAAAATTATCAGAAAAGTATCGAACGGCGATGTTAAAGCCGTGCTTACTACGGAGATAACGGATGTTTTTGGAATTATTAAGAGAGCGGATGTAGTGATATCTCCAGATACTTCGATTGTTCACATTGCCAATCTTTATAAAAAGCCATTAGTAGCATTATACCGCCAAAGTTGTGCAGCAAAGTGTTGGGGGCCGATTTATAAACACGATAAAATTTTAATAGCCCCAGGAAAAACAGATGATATTAATGCTATTTCGATGAGGGATGTGGTGTTTGCCACAGATGACTTCGAGATGCATGGTCGCGCAACAAACTTAGCTACTACGAATAAAAGTATATAAAAACATATATGAGCGATAGTTTGTAAATCAATAAAAAATGAATAACATCACTTGTATATCAAGAATATCTCAGGAAACTTCTGAAAAGAAATTGATTTGATAGAAGATTTAGTGATAATAATCGTGCTTTTAATAGAGAGAGATGTATCATCTTCAAAATATTGAAATGTCTATGATTCATAGTGACTGCATGAGTGAAATGACTTGAAAGGAAGTATACCGAGATGGGGAAACCTAAATTATTAAAAGCTGGGTATTGGAAAGAGCAATTATACCAGAATTCTTTTAAGAAATTTGAAAGAAACAGAAATGAAATAGTTGAAACGCACTCGAGTGATATTTTAGTCGTTGTTGGTGGAGGACTTGGTGATACCATCATGCAGCTGCCTGTAGTCTTAGAGCTTATGAAGAATTATAAGCAGGGTAAAGTCTATGTGACTATGCAGCCGCGTTTTACCCCACATTATCATAAGATGGGAATTGAGACACTTGATTATACGTTAAGTAATAATATGATAAAAAGAATTAAAGTAAATAAAGTTTTTTTGGAAAAAGTATATAAGAAAACATTTAAGTATGCGCTTCATTTGGGTGGGCATTCAGACTTTCTGAGAATTATTAATTTAGATAAATTTATTAGCGCTGAACGCTGGATTGGTTCAGGAGCTCCACTCATTGATTTAAGTGAGGAGCTACAAAAGAAAACAGTGCAAATCGATGAAAAAAGTATATTAGGGGATTTTAGAAAGTATTTGTTTGAAGTATTTCAAGATGAAAAATACTTATCTGATTTTCAATTTACTATTGAGTGGCCAGAAAAGGAAGAAAACAGTCAAGAAAAATATGTTGTTATTGGGGTGGGGTCATCGGACAGAACTCATATACTTGAAGTGAGTAAATTGAGCGAATTTTTGAATATTTTACTTGAGAGAGTTCCGAAGTATCAAGTCTTACTGCTTGGCGCGGGTGAAGAACAAGAAAAATATGCCGATAGAGTTCTTGAGGCGTTGCAGAATAAAAATGTTGTAAATCTCGTCAATAAGTCTTCACTTTTGAATACGTTTAGATTAATTAATGGAGCTGAATTTTTCATTGGAATGGATTCAGGACTTTATAACATTGCGGCTATTATCGGGAGGCCAACAATTGGATTTTTTTCACAAGAGTCTAAGTATGAGCATAAAGAGCTGAGCAGTGTGCGAACTCTTATAGGCAATGAGGGAGAATCAGAAGAAAAATATGAGTATGGAATAACTCGCTTAAATAGTATTAGTTGTGATCAATTTATTAAAAGCTGTAAAGAATTGAATATATTCAAATAAAGGCGGCGAATTATGTCGAGACCAAAGTGGTTAAAAAGCAGTTTCGTAAAAAACAAATTATATGAACTATTTTTGATGGATTATTATATAAAAGCAAAGAATATTAAAAAAGCTGATTCGAATGCAATTTTGATTGTTTTAGGTGGAGGACTTGGAGATACGTTAGTCCATTATCCCGCTGTAAAATATATAATCGCTCATTATACATGCGGTAAAGTTTTGGTTGCAACAGAAGATAAGTGGATAAGTCACTATGAGGTTCTTAACTTAAAAACAGTTTTCTATACCTATACCAATAATTTATTTAAAAGATTAAGTATAAATAGGAAATTTTTTAAAGAAGTAAATCGCTTTAAGCCACAGCGCGTGATCTATTTCCATGCTTACAAGCAGCTTCATAAGTTTATTGGATGTGAAAGTGCGATTGCAGGAGGGTATATTTCAAAAAATGAGATAGATAAAAAAACGCGATATTTCAAGCAAGATAAACTGGTGCTGGATTTGATGTATGAATACCTTTTTGAGCTTTTTAATCGAAAGAATATTGTTATTGATTTTTCGATACATTGGCCTTATAGGAATAAAGAATATTCTAATATTATTTGTTTTGGAGTGGGAGCGGCAGGTGCTCATAAAATGATGGAAGTAGAAAAGAGTGTTGAGATTATAAAGTATCTTAGCAAACACTTTCCCGATAAAATTATTATATTAATG
This sequence comes from Fusobacteriota bacterium, assembly GCA_026387965.1. GTDB lineage: Bacteria > Fusobacteriota > Fusobacteriia > JAPLKR01 > JAPLKR01 > JAPLKR01. The sequence goes on from JAPLKR010000116.1 coordinate 14,457, forward strand.
GGTTCAGGTGAAAGGCAAGAAAGATATGCTAATCGAATTCTTGAGATGATAGATAATGATAGCGTGAAGTCGACCATAAATGCGTTTTCAATTGTTGAAAGTTTTACAGTTATCAACAGTTGTTACATTTATTTTGGGCCAGACTCGGCACTCTATAATGCGGCGGCATTATTTGGCAGACCGACGGTGGTATTTTTTCCTTATGAAAAACAGCCTTTTGAGCATGCACTTCCTAATGTCGCACATGTTAAAGGCGATGGGAATATTACTCACGAGAAGTTTGAATTCGGCACAAAACTATTAAATAGTATTACGATAGAAGATATTGAAAATAAGTTGATAGAATTGAAATTGTAGTTGAAGAAAAAGTATGTAAATGAGGAATAAATGGAAAATAAGAAAAAAGTGATTTTCTCAAGCGGCAGTCTTAGAATGGGCGGGCTAGAACGTGTATTGATAGAGGTGTTGCAAAATATTGATAAAAAGAGTATGCAAATTCAATTGGTTATTAATGATAATGCAGGAGATGAAAATATTTTTAAAAAAGATATCCCTAGCGAGATACCTATTCATTTTTTGATTGACCAAGAGTATTTTGAATTCGGAGAAAAACTGAAGTATAGTAAAAAAAATTTTTTTGATAAAATAAAATATAATAGTTATCTCTCTGAAAGTCGAAATAAAAGTGAAAGAGCTTTTTTAAAGTATATGAAAGATCATCAAGAAGTAGAAGTAATAGTGGATTTTGATGGTGGTCTTTCAAGGTATATAGAAAAAATAAATGGTGTTAAAAAGATATTGTGGCTTCATAACTCGCCTTCTAAACTTTTGAAAAAATCTTCAAAAATCAGACGATTTGGAAAAAGACTGAAAAAGTATGATAGGATAGTTGCAATATGCGACGATATGAAAAATGAAGTTATTGAATTATTTCCACATTTAAAGGAGAGAGTCATCCGCATATACAATCCATTTAATTTTGAAAGAATCAGAAAATTAGCCGAGGATGATAGTTCTTTGAACACTGAAGAAAAAGGCTTAATAGAACACGAGTATTGTTTGGCTGTATCACGACTAGATACGGTTCAAAAGGATTACGACACGTTGCTTAAAGCGTTTTCTGAATTTAAGAAAAATTCAAAGAGTCATTTGAAACTTTATATCTGTGGAGATGGCCCATCAAGAGCTGAAATCGAAAAGATGATAGAAGAGTTGAAATTAGCGCAAGAAGTAATTTTGTTAGGTCAACAGAAAAATCCTTATATATGGATGAAACAGTGTCAGTTTTTTGTACACTCCTCAAAATATGAGGGGTTACCGACAGTATTAATTGAGGCGATGGTTCTTGGAAAAACCGTTATATCTTCGAATTGCCCGACAGGACCAAGAGAAATACTGGATAATGGAAATATGGGGTATTTATTTGATGTAGGCGGAATTGAAGTATTGGCGCGCATATTTTTTGAACTCGAAAATGGAAAACATTCATCAGATGAAATTTTGAAGTATATCAATAAATTTTCCACAAGATATATTATGCTAGAATATCAAGAGTTAGTAAAACGCATATAATATTTAATTTAAATTTGATCAAGCAATTTAAACATAATAGATATCTTTTAAAGTTGTACTTAAAGATTGTAATGAGTAAGTTGGAGGCATGAGTTTGAAGACGAGTGAGATAAAAAGATGGGTTAAATATTTCAAAGTGAAACAAAGAAGTAATAAGTATGAAAACAAAAGTAGCAATAGAGTTTTATTAACGATGACAGATGGTTTAGGCGACCTGGTTTCGAGATGGACTTTAATGGAGAAAATTATTAAAGTAGAACAGAAGCAAGGCAATGAAGTATATATATTAATTAAAGAACGAGTCGGAGAAATCTATAGTTTTTTTGATACCAACAATACTGTAGTTCTATTTGATAGAATAGAAAATGAAAAAAATAGCAACAAATTGGTTGAAGAGTTAAATGAGTTGAATTCACTTGGGTTTAATAAGATTTATTATTTGGAATTTGGTGGAAACAATAGGTTTTTAAGACTTATTCAGGCTAAAGAAAAAATTGCTTTTTTTAATTATTCACACAAACAGATGAATATTGGTATTACAAGGTTAGTAAATGTTTTTCCTAAAAAAAACATTTACTTTGATGTTCAAAATTATTATTATGAATTATTTAAAGAGTGTATAAGTATTGAAGAGTTAAGCGCTCCGCTCTTTAAATCCGCCAATATAGAGTTGAATGATAAGCTTAAAATTTCAATTGGTGTAGGTGCAAATTATATTGGTAGAATGGCTAGTCCAGAAAAACTTTTGAAAATTATCGAGAAAATTTATGTGACATATCCAAACATTGAAATCACTCTAATTGGGAAAGGTCAGTTTGAACAGGACTATGCAAAGAGAATTATGAATAATATTGACAAAAATATTAATATTGAAGATAGAGTTAGCTTATTAGATACTAAAAGTATTATAGGCACATTATTGACAACTGATATATATATTGGATATGATTCTGGAATATATAATTTGGCATTTAGATTAGGAGTTTTCTGTATTTGTTTGGCGGGAGGAATGCATGATAGGTATGAACACGATACCATTTCAAAACGTGTAATAGTAATAAAAGGTAAAGATAAAGTTAGTCACAAGAAAAATCCATATCATCCATTTCATGCACTATTAGAGGAAGTTGATGAATCATTGATAGTTGAAGCTATAAATATGTTGTTAAGAGAGTAGTGAAGTTTTGGGAGGATAGATGAAAGGAAAATTTCGTGAAATATTAAGGGATAAACTAATAATATCCTTTGTTTTATTAGCTCTAATTTTTGGGGTAGTTTGGATTTTTCTTGTACCTCCTTTACAAGCTGCAGATGAAGATACGCATTTTTATAGTGCGGTGGCAATAGCTCACGGGGAGTTTGTTCCTGAAAAGATTAACAATTTATTTGTTTCGAAAATTCCTAAAGGAGTTGGGAATCTTGAGAATGCTTATTTTCCTATGGAAGGAAACATCGAACTGAAAACAAAGGATGTCAGTGTTACAAATGAAGAATTAAGCGAGACACAAAGAGTGAATATAAATTTCAGAACAATAACAGCAATACCAATTGATTATGTTCCACAATCGTTAGGTATATTTGTTGCTTCACTTTTTACTCAATCAGCTTGGATATGGTCGATTTTTGGACGATTATTTGATTTAGGGGTATTTATTATTGTTGGAACAATCGCTTTGAGGCGAACCCCCATACTAAAACGAACCCTGTTTTTGATTTTATTGATGCCGATGACATTAGCACAAGCAGCTTCATGTTCTTATGATGTTACTGTTATAAGCTGTTCAGTGTTAGCATTTTCGTATCTTTCTTCATTTTTAAATGGGAAAAAAATAGCGAAAAAGGATTATTATCTATTTTCTATCTTAGGAATATTCCTTTTGAATTTAAAAATAATATATTTTCCATTTCTTTTGATTCCGCTTTTTTTATCAAAAAAAGTTATTGGTACTTTTAAAGCTAGAGTAATTTATTTATTAATTTTAGTGTTTCCAGCTTATATTGTTCAAAAAATGTGGACAAAGATTATTGAAAGTGTTCCAAATAAAATATTAACCACAGGAAAAGTTACTAATTACATTATTAATGTGGTCACAGTTCCAAGTTCCCCCTATACACAACATGAGCGCTTGATATACTTAATACTTCATCCTGAAGCGTTTATTTCAATAGTGTTTTATACTATAAGACATGAATTTAGCTATTATATTGTTGGATTTGTGGGCAATTTAGGATTTATGGATACGCCTTTATGTATTACAGAAGTTAAGATATTTTTGATTATATTATTGGTTGTAGCTGTTAGTGAACAAAATATTCTTGGAAAAAAAGTGTGGATTTTATTTATGGCAGCAGTAGTGTCAATTTTTTTATTATTTTGGGGATTTGCATCAATATTTGTCGCAAATCTTACCATAAAAGATATTTTTTTTGAAGGGATACAAGGAAGATATTTTATTCCAATTGCACCATTTTTATTTGCACCATTAAGTTTAATAAAGTATAAGTTGCCAATAAGTTCTAAAAAATCGGATTATTTTTGTATAATTATTTCTTTATTAATGTTGCTCTATGCTACAGCAGTTATAATTGAAAGATTTTACATCTAAAATCAAACTATATTGTGGACAAATTTTCTTGATTAAAGTTCGTCAAAGTGGTATAATGAATTGTTTTAGAATCATTAATATTACGGATATGGGAGGTTCGCTTAGAAGTATTGGCGAACAGTTGAAGAAAATGAAAAAAATATTGGTAATTATACCTGCATTCAATGAAGAAAATGGTATTATTGGTATAGTTAAGGAAGTGGAGAGTCTTGGGTTTGATTATGTTGTAATTAATGATCATTCAAAGGATCAAACTTTAGATATTCTGAAAAGAAATAAAATAGAATATCTTAACAATCCTATCAATCTTGGTATTGGTGGAACGATACAGACGGGGTACATTTATGCTTTTGAAAAAGGGTATGAGTATGCTGTTCAAATAGATGGTGATGGTCAACACAAACCAGAATATATTGTTGAAATGTTAAATTATATGAAAGAGAGTCAGTGTGATATGGTCATTGGCTCTCGTTTTATTACAAAAGAGGGGTTTCAATCTACCTACCTACGCAGGAAGGGGATCAAGTATCTCTCTTTTCTTATTAGAATTCTTACCAAGCGTCATATTACTGACCCTACAAGTGGATTTAGACTAGTTAATCGCAAAATTATGGAGTGTTTTATGCACGACTATCCAAGAGATTATCCAGAGCCCGAAACGGCTGTGGCTGTACTAAAAAAAGGGTATAAGATTGGGGATATTCCCGTGGTGATGCTAGAGCGTGAGTATGGAAAATCTTCCATTAATTTTCAAAGAAGTGTCTATTATTTTGTAAAGGTGAGCTTAGCAATACTGTTTGCGGCTTGGAGTTATCGTGAGGAGGAGTAGAGAATGACCGTGCATTTAAGAATGATATTGATTATTTTAACCATCATTGCGGCTTGGATTTTTAGTGTTAATGTAAAGCATAAGAAATTAGAACTCAAATATACTTTGATGTGGTTTGGAGAATTTGTGATTCTCGTGATTGTTCTGATATTTCCTGAAATATTTCAATATTGTGGGTATATTTTAGGGATTAGAACGGTGATGAATACTGTGTACTTCTTAGGTTTTTTAATGCTTTTTGTTATTGCCTTTATTGCTACGGTTGCGCTTTCAAGAAATAGTGTACGGGTAAAACTTTTGGCCCAAAAAGTGACGCTACTTGAAAAAGAGATTCGAGAGGTAAAGCAAGGTAAAAGTAAGGGGTGTGAGTAGGAGGAGTTTTGTTGAAGCATTGTTTTGTTATCATAGCTTATAAGGATTCACCCTATTTAGAGAGGTGTATACTTTCTCTCATAAATCAAAAATACAAAAGTGAGATTGTTATCACGACGTCAACGCCAAGTCGATATATTGAGAATTTATCTTCAAAATATCATTTGCCACTCTTTGTAAGAGAGGGCGTTCCTAACATTCAAGATGATTGGAATTTTGGATTCTCTATGGCTCAATGTGATTTTGTGACACTAGCACATCAAGATGATGTATATCTAGAAGATTTCAGTCGGCGTATCAACGAGCGAATAACTCAAAAAAGCATTCTTTTATTTACGGACTACCAAGAGGTTAAGGGTGAAGTCATTTTAGAAAATGCGCTTAATCTTAAAATCAAAAAATGGATGCTGCTTGGATTTAGAGTAAAACTATTTTCAAAAAACAAAATTTTTAGAAGGTGGATTTTAGCGTTTGGGTCTCCTATTTGTTGCCCTTCTGTGACGTATAATCTGAACCTGTTGGGAAGAGAGATATTTACTTCACAGTACAAGTGTAATTTAGATTGGGACACATGGGTGAAGTGTTCGAAATTAAAAGGAAATTATGAGTATATTCCAAAGACTTTGATGTATCATCAGATTCATGAGGAATCAGAGACGAGCCATCTGATAAAAGAAAATATACGGCAGAGTGAGGACTATGAAATGTTCAAAAAGTTTTGGCCGAAGTTTATTGCTCGAAAACTTGTTAAAGTGTATGCAAAAAGTCTGGAGAGTAATGAAGTAGAGTTGTAGGGTTTAGATATCAATTGTAATGGGTGTAGATTCTGCTACTTCGAGCAGAATGACAGAATGAGGAAATTCAATTTTGAGGTGAAGTGATAAAAAGAGGAGATTTCTCCATTTCAGTCGAAATGACAGAAGGAATAAATTTGATGTAATATTACAGATAAAGAGGATAGAATGAAAAATAATCAAACAAATCATGTAGGTTTTTTCAAAAGCATGTATTCAAATAGAAAAGTAATCAAAAAGCTTGCGAAGGACGATTTTAAAAAGCGTTATGCAGGCTCTATTTTTGGTGTGGCATGGGGATATATCCTACCACTGGTATATATATTGGTGATGTGGTTTGTATTTACATTTGGGTTTAGAACGGGCAATGTTACAGGGTCAAACGTACCTTATATATTATGGCTCACAGCGGGGATGATACCGTGGTTTTATTTTACTGAGGCGTGGAATACCGCGACTAACAGTATCGCAGAGTATAGCTTTTTGGTAAAAAGAGTGGTCTTTCAAGTGGAGACTTTGCCACTCATTAAAATCATATCGGCACTTTATGTGCACGTCTTTTTTATTCTATTTACTTTTGTGATTATGTTGGTAACGCGTGTGCCATTTTCGATTTACAATATTCAGATTATCTATTATCTTATTATGATGTGGATTCTTTTAGTTGGAGTTGCGTGGTTTAGTGCAGCGGTGACGCCATTTTTTAGAGATTTTACCAGTATTGTAGGTGTGTGTGTGCAGGTAGGATTTTGGTTTACGCCGATATTTTGGAATATTTCGATCGTACCAGTCAAGATAAGAACCGTGTTAGAGTTAAATCCTGTGTTTTATTTTGTACAAGGGTATAGAGATAGTTTTTTTGGTCATGTATGGTTTTGGCAGCATAGTATTCTTACCATTTGGTACTGGGTCATCTCGCTAATCATTCTTTTTGTAGGTGGGTGGGTTTTTAAGAAGTTGCGGCCGCATTTTGCGGATGTACTGTAGAGAGTTTTAATCACTGATTGCACGAATTTGCGCGAAAAAATAGTGAGTTCTACCAAAGGGAAAATGGTGGATGAAATCATATGTGTCTGATGAAAATCTGTTAAAAGCTAAGGTGAAAACAGTAGATTTAAGTCGACTTTTGGTCAGTGTCAAAAAGAAATGTTGGTTTATTCTTAATGGTATTTTCAGATTTTAGATAGGAATGAAAAAATGTGTAAGGAATGGGTCCTGCAACTTCGTGTAGGGTTACATTTTATTTAGGAGTGGAAAATGGAATTAAAAGATATACGTTGGAGACAACGGTTTGATAATTTTGAGCGTTCTTATGTGTTATTAAAGGAATATTTGGAGATTCATGCGCCCTCCAAGATAGAACGTGCCGGTGGCGTTCAATATTTTGAGATATGTTTTGAACTTTCTTGGAAGATGTTAAAAGATTATCTTGAGTTTCAGGGGTTGATTGTAAACTCACCTAGGGAAGCGATTAAGCAATCGTTTCAAAATGGAATTATTCAACAGGGAGATATTTGGTTAAAGGCGTTAGAGGATAGAAATTTAACGACGCATACGTATGATGAGACTAAAGCAAGTCAGTTAGATGATAAAATTCATGGAGAATATTTTCAAATACTCAAGACGTTATATGAATTTTTTAAGGAGAAAAGGTAGTGTTTGGGCTAGAAGCAGAGGATATAGAGACAATAAAAAAAGTGCTGTATAAATTTCCGGAGGTAGAAAAGGCTTTTGTGTTTGGCAGTCGAGCACTTGGAAACTATAAAAAAGGTTCGGATGTTGATATTGCATTGATTGCTAAAGATGATATAGCGGAAAGTGTGACGAGAATTTCTTATAAATTAAATGAGGAGTCTTATTTGCCTTATTATTTTGATATTGTGGAATACAGAGCTATTGAAAATACAGAGTTAAAGCAACATATAGATGAGCATGGTATAAGAATTATTTGAGATTGACAAGATTGACGCTGATCCATAGAGGGCGCGAATAAAAGAGTCAGCGCGGTATTTGAACCTGACTAAAATCTGTTAAGAGCAAAGAAGAGAAAAGTAGCTTTAAGTCGTCTTTGGTCACCGTAAAAAAGGGCGTTGGATTATTCTATAGCAAATTTCCAATTACTTTGTACTATAGTCATCCCGCATTTATTTGCGAAGTAAAGCGAAGTCACAGGATCCATTCATTTGAATTCTGCAACGCTACTAAAAGCAATAGATTCTGCAATTTCATGCAGAATGATTTATGAGTTCACTCCTTTTGCCAATCTGCTATAAACGGTAAGAGTATTCAGATTTTAAACAGGCTCGAAAAAAGATTTGAACCGTGTCTACGCCGTAGCGAAATAATGAAATTTGAAAGGAAGTAGTATGAGTGATATAGCCATAAAGGTTGAAAACCTCACTAAAATATATAAGCTGTATAATCAGCCCATCGACCGTCTCAAGGAGGTTATTGATCCACGCAGAAAGAAGTATCATAAGGACTTTCATGCCCTTAACGATGTGAGTTTTGAGATTAAAAAGGGTGAAACTGTGGGAATTATTGGGAAAAATGGTGCAGGAAAAAGTACACTTCTTAAAATTCTAACAGGGGTGTTGACACCGACACGTGGAGATCTTGAAATTAATGGTAGAATATCTTCGCTTTTGGAGCTGGGTGCGGGGTTTAATCCTGAATATACGGGACTAAAAAATATCTATTTACAAGGGACGATTTTTGGTTATTCTGAAGAGGAAATGAAGCAAAAACTGGGTTCTATTTTAGAGTTTGCGGATATTGGTGAGTTTATTCATCAACCTTATAAGATGTATTCGTCAGGGATGGCTGCACGAGTGGCTTTTGCTACGGCAATTCATGTTGAGCCAGAGATACTGATTGTAGATGAGGCATTGAGTGTTGGAGATGTTGCTTTTCAAAATAAGTGTATTCGAAAAATGGTATCGATGATGGGAACAGGAGTAACAGTTCTTTTTGTTAGTCATGATATTCAAGCAATAAAAAAGTTTTGTACAAAAGCGATATGGCTTAGAGATGGACAAAAAATTATGGATGGAGTTACAGAAGATGTAACTAATGCCTATATGTCTTATTCTTCGTATGGATTAGAAACACAATTTAATAAAGATACCGAGAATGTACCTGAAAAAAAATACTATCAAATGGAGTTTAAGTCAAAATTTGGTACAGGAGAGGCAGAGTATCTGTTTGTTTCTTTTTTTGATGAAAGTTATAACGAAACAAAAGTCTTAGTTCAAGGAAATAAATATTGTTTTAAAGCTTTAGTTAAAGTGAGCGAGAGAGATATTTGTGATATCGCAAGCGGACTAACATTTATCGATAGACTTAATAATAATATTTTGACTTTGAATTCATATATGTACCACAATCCACTTGATAGAGCAATAAAACAAAGTTGTTTTGAAATTAATTTTGAATTTATGATGCCGAAAATAGCGCCAGGGGAATATGTGATAGATGTGGCATTAGCAGAGGGGACTCAAATAGTTCATCAACAACTATGTTGGATTAATTCAGCCTTAATTATAAATGTTATTTCTAATGATAGTATTGAGGCTGGAAGCTTTTATACCATACCATTTGAACAAGTAAAAATAAATTACAAACTGGAGGTTTAAAGATAAAAATGGCACATAACGAACAAAGAGAGTTTTGTATGCAAGTAAAAAAAAATTTTCCTCAATATTTTAAAAATTCTACGGTACTTGATATTGGGTCTTTAGATATTAATGGAAGTAATCAAGCATTATTTGAAACTTGTGTTTATTTTGGAGTAGATATTGGCGATGGAAGAAATGTGGATATTATTTCAAAAGGTCATGAGTTAGCATTGGAAGGCGCTACGTTTGATGTGATTATTTCTACTGAATGTTTCGAACATGATATGTATTATAAAGAAACGTTAAATAATATTTATAGAATGCTGAAGCCAGGAGGGTTGTTGATTTTTACGTGTGCAACAACAGGTAGACCAGAGCATGGGACTAAAAGAACAGAGACTGTTCAAGATGCACCATTACTTTCTAATTTTTCAGAGTGGAGTGATTATTACAAAAATCTTACTGAAGCTGATATTCGAGAGGTAATGGATTGTGAGAAGTTATTTAGTGAATTTTTGTTTGATACTAATATAAAATCATTTGATTTATATTTTTGTGGTATTAAAAATAGCGTAGTAGAAAACATTGCTCAAAATAATGGCATTATTCCAAATGAAGTACTTTTTGAAAAGATTCGTAAAAGAAGCCATGAATATAATAAAATTCGAGAACAAGAAAATGAGTTGGGTGAAAAAATTCTAGAAATCCAAAAAAAAGCAGAAGAGAATCGTATTAAATCCCAAGAGCTTACCAACATCTATAATAGCAAGAGTTGGAAGGTGTCGCAGTTCATGCTGAATGTGGCGAGAAAGCTGAAAGTGGTGAAGTAGGGGGGGCAGTTGAGGAAATTGAAAAAGAAGAGAGTAAAAAAAGGAAATATAATATCAGGGGAAAATTCAATTGCTATTATTGGCGGAGATATTATAGGTGATGATTACGATATTGAAGTATCTAATAATTCACTACTACAAGTTGGGGGTAATATTATTGGTAGAGTAACAATGCCCTCATGTGAAGTCAAAGAAAATTCTCACCTTATTGTGAAGAATGATTTTAAGTATGAAACACATTTAGAAGCAATATATAAGGATGAAAGTTTTCGCAATTTGCCAGCTCCGATTCAAGCTAAAATTATTAGAGAATTGATGAGACCAAGTGGGGATAAGATGGAAACCATAAGTACGATTCTATCAACATTAAATAATAGTGCGGAATTGACTAATAATGTGTTTGAATTATTAAGACGCATTGGAGTGATAAAGTAGATTATATGTGTTACCAAAAACATATTACTACATTATTCTATATAGGAGATATTTGACATCATGTTTGAGTTCTTATATCAACACTTAGATTTAATTAAAATTGTAATCAAAAATTAAAATTATAAATCGAGATATTAGTTAATAATTATATTGGAAGGAAGAGTAATGGATAATAATAGAGAATCTGATTTTATACTTCTCAATCGAGGCGATGATCTCAGTTTGAAATATAGAGAAAGTGCTGATTGTGTTTTAAAAATTCCATTTGAGTTTCCAATGTTAAATACTAAATATAGTATTGCTGTAGTAATTCATATTTTCTATGTAGATTTAATTGTTGAAATTCAAGACTATCTTAATAACATTCTATTTGATTTTGATATATATATTTCAACGGACACATTACAAAAAAAGATATATATTGAAAATCAATTTATGAAATTCAATAAAAGAGTTGAGGTCAGAGTATTTCCAAATCGAGGAAGAGATATTGCGCCATTTGTTGTAGGATTTCGAGATGTCATTGAGCAATATAAATATATATTGCACATACATACGAAAAAATCTTTAACACATCCACAAGCTTCTGAGTGGAGAAAATATTTGTTTGATAGATTATTAGGGAGCCCAGAAATTATAAGAAGTATTTTTTTATTATTAGAACATAAAGAAATCGGTATGGTATTTCCAGATCACTATCCTTTTCTTAAGCCGTTCATTAGCTGGGGCGGTAATTATGATTTGTCAAAAGAGGAACTTAAGAGGGTTAATTTTAATCTTTCATTGAGTAATAGAGTTGAATTTCCTTCTGGATCAATGTTTTGGGCTAAAACAGAAGCATTAAAAGAATTGTTTAAACAAAATTACGAGTGGGATAGTTTTCCGGGGGAGCAAGGACAGATTAATGGGACATTAGCTCATTCTATTGAAAGAACTTTTTTGTATTATGTTGAACTATCACAAAGAAAATGGATAAAAGTAGATATTGATTGTGGAAGAGTTGTTAATTCAATAGAAGATTGTAGTGAAATAATCCAAGGATTACCAAGTATATTAAGTTATCATCCTGAACAGTTTGAAAAATTAGTCAACGATTTATGTATAAAACAATCTAATCGATTGATTAACTTAATGCAAGAAGTTGAAATTATTTCTAATGAGCGAGATTATAATAAAGAAATTATTGAAAACATCTATAATAGCAAGAGTTGGAAGTTGTCGCAGTTCATGCTGAATGTGGCGAAAAAGCTGAGAGTGGTGGAGTAATATTTTATCCTAAAAAAGAGGAGTAAGAATGAATTTAGATGTATTTAATCAAGGATTTAAAGTATTCCGCGAAGAGGGGTTAAAAGCTCTTATTCAAAAAGCAAAGATTTTTTGCATTAACAAACGAAATGAAAATAGTAGTAAAGAAAAAACAGCTTCAGATTTAATAAACAATCGTTTTAGAAATATTCAAAAAATACCAAGTTTTTTTTGTCCAACAAACGATGGAAAGAGAATTAATTTAGTAACAGATAGTATAGAAAGCCATAGTTTATTAGGAGGTGTTGCAACAGCAATAATATTTGCAACCATGCTCTCGAAGCAATGGCAAGTGCCACTCAGAGTGATAACTCGGACAACCCCTCCCAATGCTCGAAACTTCAAGAAAATATTATCGTTGCTCAGTATTGATATCCCGAATAATATTGAGTTTTATTCGGATTATGATCGCGATTTTTTTGGAGATAAAGTAAATAAACTAGATGTCCACGAAGAAGATATTTTTATTGCAACTTCATGGTGGAGTGCTGAAGCGATACGTAAAACGACTATCAAAAAAGAGTTTATTTATATCATACAGGAAGTTGAACAATTTTTTTATGATTATGGTGATGAACATTTGTTGTGCTCACAGTTAATGAAAGAAAAAGATATTATTTTTATTGTAAATTCAAAATGGTTATATGATTATTTTACTATGAATGAAAAAAATATTGCAGAAAATGGAGTCTATTTTCATCCTTCTTTTTCAAATTCCTTATTTACCCCAATATTTGAAAAAAGAAAAGAAAAATATCAGTTGTTTTTTTATGCAAGGCCAAACAATTCCAGAAATTTATTTTATTATGGAGTAAATGTAATCAATAGGGCAATCAATGAAGGAATAATAGATATAAGTGAATGGGATATTAATTTTGTAGGTCAAGGAGTTCCAGAGTTTACTTTTGATAATGGATATAAATGTAATATTATAGGACAGTTAGAATGGAAAGAGTATGCTAAGTTTTTAGAGTCTATTGATTTAGCTATTTCCTTAATGTATACACCACACCCAAGTTATCCTCCATTTGATGTTTTGATGGCAGGAGGTGTTGTATTGACGAACCGTTTTATGAATAAACAGGAAATTGACTGGTCTAAAAATGTGATATTATCAGAATTAAACGAAGAAGATATGATGAAAAATATTAAAATTTCTGTTGAGATGGCAAAAAATTCTCAAATTAGAAAGAGTAATTTTGAGGAATCTCAAATTCCTCAAAATTGGACATTATCGTTTGTTGAGTCAATAAAATACTGTGAGGACAGATTAAATGTATAATATTATTAAAAAAAAATATAGTTTGATTAATTCAATTCCTTGGGAAATGTCGTTTGAAGAACGCTTAAATTTTTTGATGAAATTTTCAAAACAGTATAAATTAATGGTACATATTTATGAAAAAGCAGATACCTCTACATTTCGATATCGTTGTTATAATATTTATCAACTATTATTAAAAAGTGAGACGTGGAGATCAATATATTTTTTTGACAATGAAGTTAACAAGATATTGGCATATCTTGATATCATTGATGTAGTAACAATTGTAAGAGCAAGATTTTCACTTAATATTCTAGAGTTAATAGGAAGAGTAAAAGCGAAAAAAATACCTCTTGTATTTGATGTAGATGACTTAGTTTTTGATCTCAAAAAATTACCATTGCTTACAAATACTTTGAATGTTCGACTTAAAAATCATGTAGAGTATGATTTTTGGTTTGCGTACATAGGGAGAATTTCGTTAGTAGGAGAATATGCAGATTATTGTACAACGACCAATGAATTTTTAGCAGAACGGTTAATGAAAAAATATAATAAACCGACGCACATTATTCCTAATGGGTTAAATCATGAGCAAATTCAAATTTCACAAGAGTGCCTTAGTTATAAAAAGAATGATAAAACAAATCAGAACTTCTGCATTGGGTATTTCAGTGGAACACCATCGCATATAAATGATTTTTTATCAGTTTCAGATGAAATAGAAATGCTCTTGAATGAATTTGAAAATATCACACTAAAAATTGTTGGTTTTATGGAGATTCCGGAAAAATTATTATATCTAGTTAAGTCAAAAAAAATTATTCAAGAACCTCTTCAAAATTTTATTGATTTACAAAAAAAAATAGCAGAAGTTGATGTAAATATTGTCCCACTTGTCAACAATGAATTTACGAATTGTAAATCGGAATTAAAATACTTTGAGGCCGCCATCGTTCATACAATAACGTGTGCTTCTCCGACTTATATGTTTGTAAATAATATTACGCAAAGTGAAACGGGTTTTATTTGTAAGCCAGGTGAATGGTATGAAACAATAAAGAAAATCTATTCTTTGAGTTTTTCTGAAAGAAAGGAAATTGCTGAAAATTCATACCAATACTGTTTAAAAAAATATTCCGGCTCAGATGTTATTAAAAATATTGAAAAAGTTTATGATGAGATAGTAATGGAGGGGAATGAAGAATAAATATGCTCATTATGCGGCCAAAGACTTGATTATATTACAAATAGAGCAATTGATAAAAACCTACTTTAGTTTTTTTTGGAAACGAAAAACTGGTGTTAATTATCAAGCAATCTACTCTTCGGAGCCTAAGAAGAGTAATTTGTGTTTGTTTTCAGCTTTTTCACATGGCAATATTGCTGAATACGGATATTATTATCTGAGTGAGATAATGAAACTTGAAATGGACGTTGTGTATATTTCGGCCTCTAAAATTTCCGATATCGATAGAAATAAACTTATCAAAATTGGTATTATTCAAATTATTGAAAAAGAAAATATTATGCCAGATTTTTCTGCATGGAAAATTGGATTAGAATTAAATGACTATGGGATGAATTGCGATAGTGTATTGCTGGCTAATGACAGCGTTTTCGGCCCACTTTTTAATCTCAAAGATTGTGTAAATGAGATGCAAGCAAGAAAAAGTGACTTTTGGGGCATGACAGATTCCTTTTCCTTAAAATACCACCTTCAAAGTTATTTTTTATGGTTTAACCAATCGGTTATTTCAAGTATTGCATGGGAGAGTTTTTGGAAAAAATTAAAAACATATACAGATAAAAAAGTTGTGATATATCGCTATGAAACACGATTTACCCAATATTTCTTGAAAAGAGGATTTACTTCTGATTCTTTTATAAAATATACTGATTTTGAAGAAGAAATATTGCGTGTTGATAAAAAATATAAAAATTGTAACTACTTAATTTATATGTGGAAAGAGTTGATTGAAGAAAAAAAATTTCCTTTTTTGAAGAGAAGTATTGTAGAATATGAAAAAATTCGGACAATGTTATTTCACGAAATAAATCATGATTGGAAAAGTGCACTAATGAATTCAACATCCTATCCCATCGACTATATTTTAAAGTATTTGAAAAATGCGGATAAAGACAGGAGATAAAATGTCAAATTTATATGTGGATAATATAGGGCATTTACCTACGATAAGAATAAAAAAAAAATTTGATAATATAATATCAATTCCCTTTATTATTAAAAAAGAAAATATATTTCATATTTCTGTTGTCGCAGGAATTATTCACATTTATTATCCAGAGCTTTGTGATGAAATTATGAAGTATCTTCAATATATTCCATGTATAGCAGATATCTATATTTCAACAGATACGCTTGAAAAAAGAGAGAAAATAGCAGAAGCTTTTAAAAGTTACACAAATGGAAAAGTGGAGATCAGAATAGCTCAAAATGTAGGTCGCGATGTTGCCCCTATGTTCGTCCTATTTAAAGATGTATTTAAAAATTATAACTATTTTTTTCATATTCATACCAAAAAATCCCCTCAACAGTCTGTTTTAGAAGGATGGCGTGAGTATCTTTTTTCATCACTTCTCGGAAGTAAACAAATTATTGAAAACAATCTTTTTTTGCTACAAAATGAAATTGGCGTAATTTTTCCTGATCACTATTCCATAGTAAAGCGAATTATTTATTGGCATAAAGGCGATTACTTCAAGTTTCAAGAATTAATGAAGCGTTGTGGAATAGATGTAGATTATAATAATCCATTAGAGTTTCCTTCAAGTACAATGTTCTGGGCTAGAACGGATATTTTTAAGCCACTGTTAGAGCTAAATCTAACGTGGGATGATTTTAATAAAGAAGAAGGGCAAATATCAGGGACTTTAGCACACTCCATTGAACGTACAGTTCTCTATCTATGCGAGTTGAAATATAAGTGGGTTAAAATTAAAAGAGAAGAAAATCAAGCTGAAACGAAAGCGTATGGTGTTCAGGAGATCAATGAGCACTTAGAGAGAAATTTTTACTCTTTACTTGAGAAAAGACCAGAATTAATGGCGTTAGAATTAGAAAAACTCATAAAAAATTGTAGAAGAGTAAAAATGGCAGTTAATCTCTATCACTTAACTCTTTTAAAAATCAAAAGAAGATTTAAAAGAAAAATTTAGTTGCTGAGTAGATGGCAAAAATATTCTCAAGCTCTCGATGATCTCAGTGGTGAAAGTGTTTTATTAGTGGAAATTCGCATTAAATGTTTAGGGTTTGGATACAAACGGTATGTGTTTGTAGGAACGAAAAGAGAGTGAAAATCCATTTTCTGTGTATTTGGTGTATTCTGTGGCAAAATGCTTTCCATTTTGCGTGTAAGGAATGGATACTGCAACTAGACAGATTTAAAATTAAGTTGCCCCATAGTTTGTATCGACTGCTTAGTGGAGCGTGCAAAGTTTTTACCTCACTATCGCCCCCTATTTTCAGGGAGGATATTAGATTTGCGTCAGAATTTAGTCTGCGTCGAGAAGAACCTGATTTTACTCTTAACGGTAAGGTGTTTCAGATTTACATCAGGCTCGAAAAAAAGGTATAACTGTGTCTACATAATAGCCGTGGCAGAAAATTGATAAGGAAGGAGGGAAGATGAAAGAGATTCAAATATATCAAAATGAAAATGGTATGGTGGAATAAGATGTAAATTTTGAAAAGGAAACGGTATGGCTGACTCAAAGGCAAATGGGAATTCTTTTTAATCGAGATTATAAAACCATTTCTAAACATATCATAAAGATATACTCTGAAGGCGAATTAAACAGAGAGGGAACTGTCTCAAAATTTGCGACAGTTCAAAATGAGGGTGACAGAGAGATTCGTCGTGAAATTGAGCACTATAATTTAGATGTGATTATCTCTGTTGGGTATCGAGTGAATTCAAAAGAGGGGACCAAATTTAGAATTTGGGCGACCAATGTTTTAAAAGAGTATCTTGTTCAAGGATACGTGATCAACCAAAAGTGCTTGAAAATGGAAAAGCAAAAAGTTGAAGAGCTGTATAAAACCATTCAACTGCTTGAAAGAACAGTAAGAAATCAAGCGGAAGAGTTGAGTGAAGCACAAGAGTTAATAAAAATTGTCTCAGAATATAGTTATGCTTTATCACTTTTAGATGATTATGATCATCAGAGTGTTAAGATGGGAAGAACAACAGAATCTACTTCATATCATTTAACGTATGCTGAGTCTATAAAACTGATTAACTCTATGAAAACAGAATTCTCATCTTCCCTTTTTGGCAATGAAAAAGATGAGTCATTTAAAGGAAGCTTGGGCGCACTATATCAAACGGCTTTTGGTGAAGAAGTATACAAGAGTGTGGAGGAAAAAGCAGTCCACCTGCCCTATTTTGTTGTGAAAAATCACTCATTTAGTGATGGAAATAAGCGAATAGCAGCGGCTCTTTTTACCTATTTTATGTATAAAAATGGAATATTGTATACACGAGAAGGCAAGAAGCGTATTGGCGATAACACACTTGTGGCAATGACACTCATGATAGCCGAGAGTAAATCTGAAGAGAAAGATATCATTACAAAAGTCCTAGTAAATTTAATTAATGAAGATAATGAATAGGGATGTAAATAGAATTACAATTATGAGACAGTTTGTTGCACAATTATTTCAAGTTCGGTGTAGATACAATAATGTCATTGTTTGAAAGTGAGAATATTTGCCACGGGATAAGGATGAATAAAAGTTGAATGGGTAGTAGGGTATGAAATAATATTGCTCAGCGTTCTCAGTGGTGCAAGGCTTTATTCGTGGAGATTCGAAATTTATTTGTGCCAATTCGTGTCATATATTTAGGATTATCAGATTTTAGTCAGGTTGAAGATGCGTATTTAAGTATGGATAGTGCAACTACATGGATAATGACAGATTTAGAATTAAGTTGTCACATAGTTTGTGTCGACTGCTTAGTGGAGAGTGCAGAGTCTCTACCCCCTCTAACTTCCCCAATTCTCAGGAGAGGATATCAGATTTAAGTCGTCTTATAGTCCTTATCGATAAGTGTATGAGCAATGGATTCAGCGACTTCGTGCAAAATGTCCGAGTAGAGTGATTTCAATGTTATTTATTCCGTGGTGAATATTCTTTTATTTGCCTCAATTTGTGGCCAATAGGTCTTGATTTTGATATTTTTCTTGAAATTTAGCCTAATTCTTGTTATAGTGTAAGTAGTTATAATGTGTATGCGTGATAATGATAATCCTATGAGGAGAATGAGATAATGGAAATAGTTAAAGAGAATAGAAATCCGCTGAGATTTGTAAGTCCCAAGTGGTATTCACGCCAATTTAAAACCCTAATAAAGAGCCGTTCATATCAGTATTTCAAACCTTATTTGTGGCTATCAATTATTAGTGTACTATTAATGACAGTGTATTCGGTGGCAAGTGGAGCCCCAACGTTAGTCATGAAGGAGCTCTTTAATGGTGTATTGGTTGGAAAAAATGTTAAGATGCTTATATGGGTAGTTGTTCTTATCATCGTTTCAACAGTGGTAAAAGATATAGCGAATTACTGCGGAAGTGTCATGCAGTCGTATATTTCAACGCGTATTGCATATGACCTTAGAAAAGACCTTTACAATCATATGATAGATCTTCCAATGAGTTATTTTAAGAAGAATCAAACGGGAGATTTGATGTCAAGGTATACGACGGCAATTCCTGCATATCAAGGGTTTTTAGGAACAGCATTTTCGTTTATCAGTAAAATTATTCAGCTAATTGCTTATTTTGGAATTGCCATCTATACCTCGTGGCAGTTGACAATATCTCTTATAATCCTTCTTCCAGTTATCTATGTGACGATGAAATACCTTGGAAAAAGATTATACAAGACAGGAAAAAAAATTCAGGAAGCGGCAGGAAGTATCAACAATTTTGTACAAGAGATGGTAAGTGGTGTGCAAGTGGTAAAAAGTTTTGCGGCCGAGGATTTTGAAAGAGAGAACTACGAGTATCAAAATCATCTAAATTTTGCAGTGAATTATAAAAACTCAAAGATTAATGCAAGAGTATCGCCTATTACAGATTCGGTAAACTCTATCGCGATTGTAGTACTGCTTCTTCTCGGAGGGTATTTTATTATACGTGGATGGATACAGAGTGGGAATTTTATCCAATTGGTTGTGGCACTTGGTCTTACGGCAACACCGATTAGATATATTTCTCAACAATATGGTGCACTTTTTACCAATATGGCTGGAGTAGAGAGGGTATTTGAGGTATTGGATGTAAAAAATGAGATTACAGATAAAGAAGATGCAAAAATTCTTGAAAATCCAAAAGGAAAAGTAGAGATAAAAAATGCCTTTTTTAAATATGAACCGAATCAAGAGTGGATCATTAATGATATCACCATTACGGCTAATCCGGGCGAGACAGTAGCACTAGTAGGAAAAAGTGGTGGGGGAAAATCAACACTGGTTAACCTACTTCCAAGATTTTATGATATTGAAAAAGGGTCAATATGTGTGGATGGTGTAGATATTCGTGATTATACTCAAAAAAGTCTTCGTCAAAACATAGGGCTTGTTCCCCAAGATACATTCCTATTCAGTGGTAGTATTCGTTCAAATATTGCTTATGGACTCGGAGATATACCTACGGAAAAGATTATTGAAGCGGCTAAAAATGCCAATGCTTGGGAGTTTATTGAAGGGCTGCCTGATGGGTTAGATACTGTGGTGGGTGAGCGTGGGACACGACTTTCTGGTGGACAAAAGCAGAGAATCTCTATTGCAAGGGCACTACTTAAAAATCCTAAAATACTCATTTTAGATGAGGCCACCTCAGCACTCGATACTGAATCAGAGAAATTGGTACAAGATGCACTAGATAGATTGATGCAGTCACGAACGACTTTTGTAATCGCGCATAGACTTTCTACGATTATAGATGCAGATAAAATTGCTGTGATAAAAGGGGGAATACTCTTAGAGATGGGAACACATAAGGAGTTATTGGCCAATAAAGGATACTATAAAGAGCTTTACGATCGTCAATTTAGAGACGAATAATAGCTAATAAAAAAGCATTGGGAGATTTTTCTCAATGCTTTTTTGAGATAATAAAGGATGTTTGAGGCACAGAGAAAAATACCGGCTAGGGCTGAAAAAATTAACACTGATCAGCAGAAAGAAGATGAGTTTAGCCATGACTGAATGTAGTGTTAGTGACGGTGTGGAAGTGCAAGACTTAACATGCGGGCATAGCAGAAAAAAAATGGATTAAAGATAGCGTATTTTAGTAAAAAAACTACGAGAATCAAATTAGAACTGAATAAGCAGCGTCATAGGTTTCATATGTTGCTATTCGTGATCAACGTAATCCTTTTTATCTACCCCTATTTTAGGCGGAGTAAAGCGGGTTTAAGTCATCCTTTAGTCTGTGCCGAGCAAGAAAGTTTTGCTATTAATGGCATGATGTTTCAGATTTTAGACAGGGTCAAAAAAAGCTTTAAACCGTGCCTACGCAGTAGGCGTGGCGAGAATATAAAGTATTAGGAGAAAAAATGGCAGAATTTAAGAAAATAGAGACAGAAATAGAAGGACTCGTTGTGATAGAGCCACAAGTGTTTGGAGATGAACGTGGGTTTTTTATTGAAAGTTATAATAAAAGAGAGTTTGAGAAAATTGGAATTGATTTAGAATTTATTCAAGATAACCACTCAAAGTCAAAAAAAGGGGTACTGCGAGGGCTCCATTTTCAAACCGAATGTGGGCAAGATAAGTTGGTGCGCGTTATTCATGGAAGCGTCTATGATGTGGCGGTTGACTTGCGCGAGGGAAGTTCAACTTATGGAAAATGGTATGGACTCATCCTTTCTGCTGAAAATAAAAAGATGTTTTTAGTACCCAAAGGATTTGCCCATGGATTTTTGACGCTTGATGATGACACAGAGTTTCAATATAAAGTGACAGATTACTATTCTCCTGAGTTTGATAGTGGAATGAGGTGGAATGATGAAGATCTCAAGATTGCTTGGCCACTTACTGAATATGGGCTAACGCCAGAAAATTTATCACTCTCTTCAAAAGACAGAGCGCAAAAATCCTTCAAAGAGAGTAAACCATTGAAGATATAAATAAGTTTGAGCCTGATTAAGATCACTATTTTTCCTCTCTTTGAAGAGAGGGTTGGGCGAGTTGTGTTTATAGCTTTATTAATTTCAAGGTAAAACACCACTCACCCTACACCTTCTCGCCAGCGAGAAGGAAATATCGACAGTTTAAATCGATCTATTTACTAGATATTAAACAGGTTCTTAGAAAGCGTCATAATGAAGATATTTAAGAAGGTTCAGGTTTTAACAGATTTTTGTCAGGCTCAGAAAATGTTTTGATCTGTGTCGAAAGGAATAGAATGAAGATATTAATTACAGGGGCGAATGGCCAGCTTGGAACAGATTTACAAAAAATATTAACGGCACAAAAGTATGAATTTGTTGCAACCGATAGTGCAGAGCTCAATATTCTAGATGAAGTTCGCGTACGAGAGTTTGTTAAAGGGAATTTGTTTACCCATATCATCAACTGTGCGGCATATAATAATGTGGATAAGGCTGAAAGTGAAGTGGAATTATGCAGAATGCTGAACACAGAGGCACCAAAACTTTTAGCAAAAATATCTCGTGAGATAGGGGCAGTTTGTGTAACTTACTCGTCGGATTTTGTTTTTGATGGTAAGAAAAAGTCACCCTATTTTGAAGAGGACGTTGCTAATCCACTCTCTGCTTATGGTCATTCTAAACTGGAGGGAGAGCGTGCAGTCTTATCAGTGAATAAAAAATGTTTCGTGATTCGCACTTCTTGGGTATTTGGAATGGGAAACAACAATTTTAATAAGCAGGTGATAGGTTGGAGTCAGGGAAAATCAGAGCTTTCCATAGTGGAGGATCAAGTTTCGTCACCAACATACGCATATGATTTAGCCGATTTCACCTTGAAACTATTAAACAGTAAAGAGTATGGCTTATACCATTTTTCAAATTCTGGAGAGTGTAGTAAAAGAGAGCAAGCTGAGTATGTGCTTAAAAAAATGGGGTGGCAAGGCGAGGTTAAAGGAGCGAAAACGTCAGATTTTAGTTTGCCTGCAAAACGTGCACACTATTCTAAACTGGATAGCAGTAAATTTGAAAGCGTGGTAGGTGAAAAAATCCCTACATGGCAAAACGGCATCGATCGCTTCCTTGAAGAGTACAAAAAATCAAATTAGTTAGCCACTAACGAACATGGTAAAGAGATATTTTCAGGACAATATTGAGTAGTATGAGTATAATTTTGGCGTATATAGGAGATGATTTATGGTATAACCATGTCTATTGCAAATCATAAAAATACTGGATATTTTTTGTATGGCATCTTGAGCCAAGTCGGGAGATCTATCTTTTAAATGAGTAGATGTCTCCGCCTTGGTCGACATGATATGACTCAAGATTTGTTTTAAAAATGCTATACGTAGTGGTCGTGGCAAATTTAATTATTCATTGGAGGAATGAAATGAGATATTTAGTAACAGGTGCAGCTGGGTTTATCGGTGCAAATTATCTGAAATATATTTTAAAAATGCATTCTAATTGTGAGGTGATAGTTCTTGATAAGCTAACCTATGCAGGGAATTTACTGACCATTCAAGAGGAATTGAAAGATTCAAGAGTAAAATTTATTAAAGGTGATATTCAAAATAAAGAGTTGGTAGAGAATATTTTCATGCGACATGATATTGACTATGTGGTGAATTTTGCTGCAGAATCGCACGTGGATCGAAGTATTGAAAATCCTCAAATATTTTTGGAAACGAACATTTTAGGAACACAAAATTTACTGGATATGGCGAAAAAATTCTGGTCAATTGGAAAAGATGAAAAGGGATATCCGATTTTCAAGCAGGGTAAGAAATATTTGCAAGTTTCAACCGATGAAGTCTACGGAAGTCTAGAAAAAGACTGGGCAGTTGCTCAAGAGTTGATACTTAACGAGAGTGTCAGAAAAGTGATTAGTGGAAGAAAAACTCTGCCTACAGGGTATGGAGAGAGCTTTTTTACAGAAAACACCCCACTTTCACCAAGAAGCCCCTACTCTGCATCGAAAACGGCCGCCGATATGTTGGTAAAGGCGTACGAAGATACTTACCATATGCCAATCAGCATTACCCGTTGTTCGAATAATTATGGGCCGTATCATTTTCCAGAAAAATTGATCCCACTTATGATTAAAAATGTGTTGGAAGGGAAAAAGCTTCCAGTGTATGGAAAAGGAGATAATGTAAGAGATTGGCTCTATGTAAAGGACCATTGCAAAGGGATTGACTTAGTGCTTCACAAAGGCAGACTAGGGGAGGTCTATAATATCGGAGGATTTAACGAAGAGCAAAATATTGAAATTGTAAAGCTTGTCATCTCAACCATTGCACGTATTATGAGAGACGAGCCACGCCATCAAAAAGTGTTAAAAACCGAGCTCTCCAATATTTCGGAGGGGCTTATCACATACGTTCAAGATAGATTAGGCCACGATGCGCGTTATGCCATTGATCCCACCAAAATTGTAACAGAGCTTGGTTGGTATCCTGAGACCCCATTTGTTGAGGGGATAGAGCAGACCATTCGATGGTATTTAGAAAATCAAGAGTGGGTAAATTCTGTGACCAGTGGTGAGTATCAAAAATACTATGAGCAAATGTACCAAGGAAGCTAGTTGAAAATAATATTAATGTTAAAAAAAATTGTGAGCATGATAAAAATCTGTAAGAGTTTGCTGAAAAAATAAAAAAAAGTACTTAATATTTTGCCGTGAGATGTTTAACCGATTTTAGTCAGGCTCGAAAATAATCATAAAATCTCTCGCTTACATGAGAGATTTTTTTATCGTAAAATACAAGTTTTGTGGTATAATAGAATTAAATATTACCATACTGGAGTAACAGATGAAAGTATTAATAATACAGTTGAAAAGGATTGGGGATGTGCTGCTATCTACGCCGCTTGCCAATTCGATAAAAGAGAATTTTCCAGACTCCGAAATTGATTTTATCACTTCACCTGGAGAAACTGGGGTTGTTGAGGGAAATCCTAATATTTCAGAGATTATTGTGCTGACGAGTGAAGAACGAAAAAGCAAATTTAAATTTTTGAAAAAGATGCTGTATATCAGAAAGAAGAAGTATGATGTTGTCTTTAATGTGAATGGAAAATTAGAGGGAATGCTCATCACTTTTTTTTCTAGAGCCAAAAAGCGCGTTGGATGGGATAAAAAAGGGTGGAAAATTGTGAATACCCTCTCAGTGGACAGCGAAAAATTTAGAAAAAAAACGGGAACGGCGGCCCAAACCATTGAGGACCGTTTAGCGATGTTGACAGCTACTTTTGGGGATATTAAGTTAGATAGTGAATTTCATATATGGCTCACCGATAAGGAGCTGGCAGATACCAAAGCACTCATGGAGAAAAGTGGCGTGGATTTTACCAAACCCATCGTTCCCCTAGGCATCACCAGTCGTCGTTGGTACCGTGTGTGGGAGTTTGAGAAGTTTGTGGCGATGTCACACTATTTAATTGAAAAGTATGACGCTCAAATTATTCCCTTTTATGCTCCAAATGAAAAGGCATATATAGATGGCTATATTGAGGCGATGAAAAGTGAAAGCGTAAAGCGTGTTGAGACGAAAAATGTTCGAGAACTTGCCGCCATGATGCAACTATCAACTATTTATTTCGGAAATGAAAATGGCCCTCGTCATGTCGCTCAAGCGGTAGGCACACCAAGCTATGTGGTATTTAGAGATAATATATCCACACATTGGTTTTTACCAACAGACCATCCAATGCATAGAATTGTGACATATCAAACGGCTTATAAACTAACAGATGAAGAGTTTCATGCTCTATTTACCCTCACTAAAGAGGAACTTTTTGCCAAATATGAGATATCGCTCGAATTTGTAAAGTCCGATTTTGACGAAATGGTTAAGGCGTTAGGAATATTAGAAAATAGGGAAGATAGGGGGGGAAATTGAACAGTTCAATGATTGTTGAGAGGTTAAAAGAGTTTTCACCGGAAGTTATTTATATATTTGGATCAGTTGCTAAAGGAGAAGAGCGAAAAGGTAGCGATATTGATATCGCCTTCTATTCAAATTGTGAACAAACAGCGTTGGGGATTTATACCGCGGCTCAAGAGTTGGCAATAAAATTAAATAGAGATGTGGATTTAGTGGATCTGAGGCGTGTTGGATCAGTGCTTCAAAAGGAAATTGT
The DNA here is from genome assembly GCA_026387965.1 of Fusobacteriota bacterium. Classification (GTDB taxonomy): domain Bacteria; phylum Fusobacteriota; class Fusobacteriia; order JAPLKR01; family JAPLKR01; genus JAPLKR01. The sequence continues at coordinate 40,409 of JAPLKR010000116.1, forward strand.
TGAACATGGAAAGGTTATTTTTGAAAAGTCAGCCAGTTTTCGCAGTGAAATGGAATTGAAAATCATTAAAAATTATGTTAAATTTTGTGAAGAGCGAAAATCCTTAATAGAAAATTTTGAGGTGTAAAATGAGAGATGATATTATCATCAATAAGATAGAGATTATCAAAAGAAGCATTCAAAGAGTGGAAGAGGAGTATCAAAACACCCCTCAAAACCTTGAAAATTTTACGAAACAAGATGCGATTATTCTAAATGTACAAAGGGTGTGTGAAGCCTGTATTGCTATGGCTTTTCACTGTATAAAGGTGAATAAATGGGAGTTGCCTCAGGAGAGTCGTGAGGGTTTTAAAATTTTAGAAATTCACGGGGCGATTACCTCTGAGCTCTCACTGTCACTACAAAAAATGGTGGAATTTAGAAATATTGCTGTTCATAATTATCAAAAATTAGACCGAAGTATTATTCAATACGTGATAGAGTGCACACTTTACGACGCCTTGAAATTTTCCTATGTACTTCTTGAGAGATAACAAGTTCGGGTTTTATTTGTTCTGGTAATTGTTAAAGAGCGTTTATTTAAATTCACTGTTCACCTTCGTTTCTAAAAAAAGGAAATAAGGAGATCCAGTTATTTACAATCAAAATATTTTAAAGATATTAAAGTAGGTTCTTATCCAGATTTTAGTCAGGCTTAAAAAGGGTATATAAGGCGTTTTTAAGTAATTTAAAGCGATAAATTAGGGGAGAGAAAAATTATGATTATTTACATCGATAATGTACTGCTGCAAACAAAACTGCATAAAGTGGATACCTTAGAGAAAATTATTAAAAGCATAGAGAAACTCGTCATGAATAATGGGCGCGTAGTCACTGAAATATTAGTAGATGGAAAAAAGATACTGTTTGACTACGATGCGAAAGCACACAATATCCGAGAGCAGATTAGGTATCTAGAGTTTTATACTTCGGCACCAGAAGTGGTCCTGTTGGAAAATATTCAACATCTCAATGAACATCTAGATCAAGGTAAAGCCTCTTTTGAGCGCGCTTTATATTTTTTTAAAGAAGGCCTGCCCAAACGTGCATTTAAAATTATCTTGGCTGAACTGGATCGAATTGAGATGATAGTAGATACACTTGAAGCGGTATCAGCACTTTCGAAAACCATTCAAAAGTCGCCAGATTTTCACCATATGGTTCATGAATTCAATCAAGCGATTGAAAGACTTCTCTATTTTTTACAATTAGAAGAAATGGAAAATTTAGTATATACCATACAAGTTGATTTACTCAGTGTGGCAACGCTCATTTACGAGCAAATTGATTGTATGTATTATTCGGTACTAGATGATTTTCTTGATGAAAAGAGAGGTCAATAATGATATCAAAAAGGGTGCTAATTGTGATGATTACCACCTTTATTTTATTTGAAGCAGGGTTTTCTCAAGACGTTCGGGCATCAAGGCTTCCAGTTGTAGGCGATGGCAAAATTAGAGTGAAAGCGGTAGTGCATAGCGAAAATACGCCGAGTTATTGCATAGAACTCTCACATAATACGTACAGAGTTACGATAGTTGTGGCAAAAAATGATATTGGCCGTGCAAGTGTGGTTGTAAATGGAAAAGAGGTTGCTCTAAAAATGATCCAGGGAAGTAGTCGTGATTATTATTATGGCGATATTACGGTCGCTTCTTCTAGTTTTAACTATTATTTTAAGCTATATGAGCGGGGAATAATTCTTTATGTAGGTAAAACGCTTTCAAGTAGCCCAGATATAGAGCCTTTCTCAAACTCTCAAGATATTTCATCACTGAATAAAAATACATGGGCAAAAAATAGAATTTTTTACTATATTTTACTGGATAGATTTAGAAATGGAAACACTCAAAATGATGGTGAAGTTGAAAGCTGGACGGGTAACTACTCGCTTCAAGGAAAGAACTCAAGATATGGCGGTGACTTAATTGGAGTTTATGAAAAAAGCCATTATTTAAAGGAGTTAGGGATAGATGCAGTGGAAATCTCTTCTCCATTTTATCAAGAGGGGTCGATAAGTGGAAATACCTTGGATTTTCGGCATATTTCGCCAGAATATGGTGTGAGTAGCGAAAGTGGGGACGCTCTAACATTTGATTATAAAATCTTAGTAAAATCAGAAAGAGTGAAAAAAGGGATTAACCCAAATAGTTTAAAAGATGAGTTTAATACAGTGAATACCTACACAACAGGTAGTTCAACAATTTTTTTCCCCAAAGTAAGTAATCTTTTAAGGGGGAAAAGTTCAAGTGAGTCACTGAATTTACTTATTAGCAGTAGTGCAGTCAACGGGTATGGCGAAAGCTTAAGTCCGTCTTCATGGGGAGATACAAATTCCGACAGACTCTTTTTTGCAACACTAAAAAAATTACACGAAGAGGGCATTAGTGTCATTTTGAATCTAAACCTTTCTTCTGTTTCAAACCAATTCTTTGCGTATCAAGAAGCGCTTAAAGAGGGGCCTCAAAGTCCGTATGCGAAATGGTTTTATTTTACTGATTGGAAAAAATGTACTGCTTATAGTGAAAAAAATGAAGATATTTGGAATCCCTATATCCAATATTTTGGAAACTCTTCAGTAGGTGTGAAATATAGTAAGGGGGCAAAGTACCGTCGAAGGTGGATAGCACAAAGCGAGGGTAAAAATGCTCAAGAAGTTCATGAAATAGACGCATGGAACTTAGAAAATGTAGAGTCTCAAAAAGGCGAATTAAGTGACGCTACCGTGAGATTAAATACGTCAAGTAGTGAGGTAGCAGAGTATTTAATCAATGCCTGTTTAAAATGGGCTAAAGGAAGTGGTACTACTTATCAAGTGGATGGGTTTTCTCTAGATTTCCCCTCTCAATTAAATTCTGAATTTCTGAAAAATTTTATTTCTCAAATGTTAGCGGTCCAGCCAGATATGTATTTTGTAGCAGGAATTGATCGAACGCCTAATAAAATAAGCGTGATGTACCATCGAGACTTTGATATTCCAGATATGCTCAATGAATATGTCAACGAAAATACCCTCTCATCTACAGATCTCGCACATCAAATGGAAATAAAAAATATTATGGAGTCGGCGAGTCGAAAAGAGAGCGATCTATACCCAATAGATTCTATCTATACTGCACGGAGTTTTAGCATGACCATTAACCCAGAAATAGGATTTGGAGAGAGTGTCGAAGAATTCATGAAAATATCGCCCACAGAACTTAGTCCAATAGATAGTTTAGCACGCTACAAATTATACCTTGCTCTCTCGATACTTCATAGTGGTAACAGTGAACTACTATATGGTTCAGAATGGGGTGAGTTTGGTGGAATGGACAATGGAAGCATTAAGCCAATGCTTTGGAATGATATAGAGGGAAGAGAAGTGGAAACGGACAATCTCTCTAAATACTCAAGTCAAAGTGTGGGGGGGAATAAGAATGCACTGCAATTTCCAGGAGATGTGGAAGTGGATTTAGTCAATCAAACAATTGGTTATACCCCACAAAGCAGCAGTGAAATTTACGTATTTATTAAAAAAATATTGGCCATTCACCATAAATATGAGGCGCTCTTTTCTGAGGGAAGTGTAAAGTATATATCGCTTGGAGACCCAAATATTTACATCTATCAAATTAAAAGTAAAAAAGCAACACTTCTTATTGTAGGCAATAGAGGTAGCGCAAAACCCATCGCTCTAGAACTGGAAAAAAATGGTCTATATAAATCTGAACTTAATTTGAAAAGTTATGAAATTAAAGAGGGGAAACTCAATTTAGAACTTGCGAAAAATGGAATAGATGTACTCTATAAGGTATATTAAGGTAGAAACTTAGCTATCGCGAGTATATGACTGGGGTAAATTTGGAACGCAGATGATACGAAAAGGATGAATGCCCATTGGTTTTACAAATGTCCTGTCATTTCGACTGAAATGAAGAAATCAACTCTTTTAAGGGAGAGTATCAGTATTTATAGCTGTTTTCTTAAATATGAGAAATGAATGCTTCGCTTGTCATTTTGGTCATAGTACCGGAATCTATTTTTAACGTTTGTAGATACCGGAATTAGCAGCCGGTATGACAAATTCAAGAATTCTACACGTTTTAGCAATCCTCTATAAATAAGTAAAGAGGTGCAAACGCAGTTAAAAATGGGTTGTTATAAATCTTCCCCAAGAATATAAAAATCACAGAGTATTTCTAAATAATCGGATGTTTCAGACCCATCTTATTAATAGTATGTAATAAAATGAAAATAAGTAAGGGAAATAGCACCACATCTCTATTCGAAAAAATCTGATAAAATAATATGAATCACGCTTAGTATTTCGAATGACACAAAAATCACAAAGTTAATAAAATCAAAGCTAAAGTGAACATAATGTGATCGCAAAAACACAATTATGAACTTTATGTAAAGTTAATGAGAAATTTGTGAGAAAAAAATAATATAAAAAATTAAAAAATAGATTGACATTTTTAATTTTTTTCTTTACACTGAATATATAAACAAGGAAATGAAGGAGGAAAAAAAATGGAAAAAAGAAGAAATGGATTTACGTTGATAGAACTGTTGGTGGTTATCGCTATTATTGCAATATTAGCGGCGGTTATTTTTCCAATTATGGGGAAACAAATTAAAAAAGCAAAAGATGCAAAAACTGTTGCAGCGATGGGTGCTATTCGAAGTAATATGACCACAGCAACAGCAGATTTAGATGGAAATGCTCCTGCAGTTTCTGGAGATGCAACAACAGGTCCTGTATATGCGTTTGTTTATGGCGGAACTGTATATGGAGGTAATACTTCATCTACTGTTAGCGGAGTGGATTCGAAAACTCAAAATTTATTTAAAGCCGGCGGGGTATCAACAGGTGTGTCATTGATTTTAAGTGCATATCAAGGTTCTATTGTTGCAGGAACACCGAGTACTGTAACATTTACATATTCACTTGGGACCACTGAAGGAGATTCAGCTATTGATTTTGATGCTTCTCAAACAAACTCTGCTGGAAAAGCATGGAGTGATCTATAATCTAGTTTTTAAAAGCACGGGAAACCGTGCTTTTTTCTTGCTCTCCAAATAAATTAGGGGGAGTCGGAGAGGGTATATCTTTTTATGTAAAGCAGCGGAAATCAGTTTTAAAAATATTCAGAAGAATTTGACCTGTGAGTTGAACGCCAATCATACGAAAATCATGTAAATTTTTATTGACAAAAAGCCTTCAAAAAGATACAATTAAAGAAAATATATGTGAAGAGGGATCTATGAAGAGAAAAGGGTTTACGGTAATTGAGCTTATTGTAATTATATTGATTATTGTTGTTATCGCAGCGATAGTTTATCCGATATTGAAACACCAAGTAAGAAAAGCAAAGGATGCAAAAGCGGTAATCGCTATTGGAGCCATTCGTACCAATATTATTCAAGCTACAGCTGATTTACAAGGGTATGCGCCAAGTGTCTCAGGAGGATCAACTGGCACACTGTATTCACTCGTAAATGGGGGCAATGTGTATGCAAGTGGAAGCTCAGCGATTGTTAAAGCTATTGACCCAAATTCGGCAGAACTTTTCAGTAATTTTTCCAGCACAGGGACACAAGCAGAGGTTGTGGCAGGTACCCCTACACAAGTTAAAGTAACATATACTATTATTACGCCAAATAGCGCCACGATCACATTTGATGCCAATCAAAAAAATAGCAGTAAAAACTATTGGAATGCACTATAAATACAGTAGCAAGGAGCCTTTGAAAAAAGAGCTCCTTTTTTTAATCTACGAACTGTGATAATCTATAGCAAATCAAAAATAAACCTGGAGACATTGCAATATGTCACCCTGAGCGAAGTCGAGAGATCTATCCCTGTAAAATTCGAGATGTCTCCACGTTGGTCGACATGACATCATTGTCAAGGTTTGTTTTGAAACTACACTAGCATACCAAAGTGACGTGAAAACAAATTCTGAATTGCACTATTTAACAACACTTTTCAGATATAGCCTAAATTCTTAAAAATTTGATAGTCATATAGTAGAGGTTATAAAATCAATGAGATATGGTAGGGTGATTTATAAATAAAATAAAACTTTACTTTATGAATGCTATCCTATAAAATAGTAGCAAGAGAGAAATTGAGGGGGAATTATGAAAAAAGCAAAAGGATTTACACTCGTAGAACTTTTGGTTGTAATCGCCATAATCGGGATACTTGCCATAGTAGTATTTCCACTAATGGCATCAAAAATTAAAACAGCAAAAGATGGAAAAGCCTATGCAGCCATGAGTGCAATGCGTTCTGTACTGAGTGCAGGAATTGGCGAGCTTAATGGGAATCCACCCGCAGCAAGCTATTCTAATATGCAAGCAATAGTAAATGGTGGAACGTTGGTTTCAAATTCTTCAGACCTTCTACAAGCGAGTGTTTCGGGCGTTGATGATAAGACACGTCAACTGATTAGTATTTCAAGCGGTACGTCAACAGGGTACATTGAGTGTGGAATATTTAAATCTACTACAGGAACATTTATACGTGCGCCATTTACGTATCAAGTGAATAATAGTGGCTCTAACTATGAAGACGGGCAGCTTGAATTTTCAAGTGGTACAAATAGTTTTAATCAAAATTGGGATAATTATTAAGAATTAGAAGAGTGCGTGTGCACTTTTTTTTTATTTAAATTTGAGTAAAATAGATGTGAATATTCTAAGATAGTAATGTTGAAACTTATGTTGAAAAAGGGATAATTAAAATACTTTTCCACAATTATCAAGAAATTATATAGAAAAATATTGTGACCTCTGACGATTATTGCGAGTTAGATTTAGTTAATATAATTTTATTTTGTGGAAAACAGTGTTGAAAAGTGGAGAACTTAAAAACGGACCATTTTAATTGGAGAGAAAAGCCATAAAAAGTAATGAATTTTTTTCCAAAAAAGATGTTGACGGTTAAAAAAAAGTATGGTATGATAACTCTTGTCCCTTGTAAAAAGGACAAGCACATTGGGAAAAGAATAGAGAAACAACCAAATCGTTTTAAAACGTGTAATGCGTTTTAAAATAGCAGACGAAT
>JAPLKR010000083.1 GCA_026387965.1 Fusobacteriota bacterium
TCTTGCCCCATTGGCATAATTGGTCTTGCAACGAAAAGTCTCTTGTACTCTTCCGTTTCAATTACCTGTTCTAATCCCGCTGCTAAAGCTACTAGAGTTTTTCCTGTTCCTGCTTTTCCAACTAAAGTAACAAGTCTGATATCTTTATTTAAAAGAAGTTCCACTGCATAACGTTGTTCTCTATTATTAGCTGATATTCCCCAAATTGCGCTATCTGCATGCTCTAATCTTTTTAATTTCCCTTTATTCTTGTGAAATTGCGTTAGTGCTTGCTTTGTGGGGGAATATTTTGAAATCAAAGTTACAAACTCATTTGGATAGAGATATTCAAGTCTATCTTCATCGAAAACATCTGCTGCGTTTACTTCCCCATTAGAATAAAAGTAATCAATAATATCCTCTTCTACCTCTATTGTAGCCACTCCTGAATACTGTTCTTCATAAGAAATTTTATCAGTTGTATAGTCTTGTGACACAATTCCTAATGCATCACTTTTAATTCTTAAGTTGATATCTTTTGTTACTAAAACTACTGGGAGCACGCCCTCTTGCTTCTTATGAATCTCATATACAAGGGCTAAAATTCTATTATCATACAAATCTTTTCTAAAATTTTCAGGCAATATATCAATATTACCTCTCATATCTACACGGATAACCCCGCCTTTTGGCAGTGTAATTCCATCAAATAGCGAACCTGTTTCACGTAGTCCATCTAATACTCTCGAACAAAGCCTCGCCTGTTTCCCCGCTTCAGTTTGCAATTTTTTCAATTTATCCAACTCTTCTAACACCAAAATTGGAACGATTACATCGTTATCTTGAAAATTAAAAAGTGCTCTTGGATCATGAATAAGTACATTCGTATCTAAAATATATATTTTTTTCATTTATCCTCCTCATTGATATCTTCATTATACAGTAAGAAATAAAAATTTCAAGTGGTGTTTTATTATTATTTAGTTTTATTCAATTTTTCAGTATTAATTCTCTCCCAATCCTATCAATTCTATGTTGCATTTTTACAAAATTTATGGTACAATAATTTATATTGTCATGTAAAACCAATAAATACATTAGGAAAGGTGAAAGTCATGAAAAAGAATATCCATCCTGCTTACAATTTAATAAAAGTTGAGTGTTCGTGTGGAAGTCACTTTGAAACACGTACAACATATAAAAAGGCAGCCATTTTCAAAACTGCTATATGTTCAAATTGCCACCCATTCTACACTGGAAAGAGCAAGTTTGTTGATGAAACTGGTCGTGTTGAAAAGTTCAAACAAAGATATGCTGCAGCAGCTACAACAGCAAAAAAATAGTAGTTTCAAAACAGAGCCTTGCTCTGTTTTTTTAATTTTTGGAGGAATATGTTAAAAACCAATTATAGACGTGTCCTAAAATTGATACCCCTTAATGTGAAATTGATTACTGTATCAAAATTCAAGCCAGTCGAAGATATTATGACCCTTTATTCTCTAGGTCAACGAGATTTTGGGGAGAACAGAGTACAAGAGTTTCTTGAAAAATTTGAAATTCTTCCGATTGATATTCGTTGGCATTTTATTGGCACACTACAAACAAATAAAGTAAAATATCTCGTCAATAAAACATATTTAATTCACTCATTAAACTCTCTGCCGCTGGCTAAAGAGATTGAAAAATGTTTTTCTAAGCTCAACTCAATTGCTCAAGTACTTATTCAAATAAATATTGGAAAGGACCATAACAAGTCAGGTATAAGTACTGAAAATATTTATGAATTTATACAAGAATTAGCGCTATATCCGCATATTAAGGTATTGGGATTTATGACGATACTCCCTATTGTTGATATCGCTTCAACTGTTATTTTATATAAAGAGATGAAATCTCTTTATGAACGCTATCGTGCACTTCAAAGTGAGGGTAAATTGCCGTCAAATATCAATATTTCAGAACTCTCTATGGGAATGTCTGATGACTTTGTGGAAGCTCTTGAAAATGGCGCTACCATGGTAAGGGTGGGCAGTAAAATATTTGGTCAAAGAAATTAAAGGTCGGCTATTCGCCGACCTTTTTATTATTTTTAGGAAAGAAACTGTATACAACAAAAAGTATAACTGCTAAAATTGAATTGAAAATGAAAATATCACTTGTACTTCGTGCCATTAATAATCCTGAAATAAATCCGTTTACTGCCCACATACTATTTCCAATAATATACACAATTCCAACAACGCTTCCCTGTAACTCACTAGATACCATTTCTTGGCATTTCGAAAGAATTAAACAAAAAATCAAAACATCTCCAGCGGCAGCAAAAAAGCTACTTATCCAAAGTATTATCACTCCAAAATAATTCGGCATTGATGGCGCTATCGCTGAAATCATTAAGATATTTCCTAAAAGCATCATGAGAATTGAAAAAAACATAATGTGTTTAACTTTTAGAAATTTACTTAAAACCGGTAACAGCACACCTGAAGAAATAACTACAAAAAGTGCTAACATTCCCGTAAATAACCCAACTTGAAATCCATTAAAATTAAAATGAACTCGAGATACCACTGCACTATATCGATAAAAACTTCCCCATACCAATTGATCTAATACCAGCAAAATAATCAAGAAAAAAAACTGTTTATCTTTAAACAAATGCCAAATGGGTTTAAATGATATTTTACGCTTTTTAATGCCCCGATTTCCCGTATCTTGATATAAAAATATTATAACAAAAAGTGTCACTATTGCAAATATCGCGATCATCAAAAAAGTTAATAGAAATGGGATTTTTGTAACAAACATACTCAAAAATATGCCGCCTAAAACAGGGCCGACAAAAGCTCCAAACGCAATAAAAAATTGTGAAAGCGAATTGTTTCGAACCCTCGTTTCGGTTGTAGAATAATCTGAAATTTCTGCAATTGAAACCGTATTAATAGAATAAAACAAACCAAAAATACAAAAAACAATTAGAAAAAGCAAATAACTATGTTCTACCAATGCTAAAAGCACTCCAAACGGCATAAATAAAAGTATTAACGAAGAAAAAATTAGCATTTTTTTTCTTCCTATCAGATCCGAACATGCCCCGAGAAGCGGGCTTGCTACGCTTGATGTTAATTGATATACCAATATAAATGTTCCAAATAACAATGCTTTTTCAGGAAGCGTTGTTTCTGATTTAAATACAACCAATGTACTGGAAAAAAATATCATCGTGAACATTGGAGAAGTAATCCTAGCTGCAATTTCACTTAAAAACATTATCGAGAAAAGCACCTTTACCTGTTTTGAAAATTTCCCATTGCTTTGCGTCCCCATGTCTTACCTTTCATTCATAAAAATATTGTTCTAACTAGTAGTATTATTTTGGCCACCTTTGCCAAGTTTTTTAAGTAACTCGATGGTAATAATCTTTTCTGTTTTGCTTAATACATCAAACTCATCCGATAGTTTTGTTCCTAAATAGGATAAAACTTGAATAATTTTTTCTTCTCCAATTCGCGAAAGACAAATAAAATTTTCTCTTTTGTCCAACTGATTTTCCACTCTTTTTACATACCCTTTTTTTTCAAGATTAGAGAGAACCACTGTCATTGTTCCTGATGTTGAAAAACTTTTTTTTGTTAACTGCTTTATACTTAACTCTTTGAAATTGAGCAGTGCCTCTAGTGCATAAAATTGAGAAAGAGTCAGTCCTTCTTCCTTTAAACTTGGCTCGATTTCTCTACAAATTGTTGTATAGCATCGAGTTAATACTAATAATAGTTTTGCGTTCATTTCACACCTCTTACACACATTATACTACTAACTAGTAATAAAAGCAATAAAAAAAAGTACATTTAAGTACTTTTTTTCAACTCTATCTAGTTCCTAATTAAATATATGAATGGCAACTTCTAAATTTGCAGGTTTTTTCATTTAAGTTACAATTTGAACATCTGGAATTATTCTGTTTAGCATGTTCCTTTTTTTCAAAAGGATTGTAATTATGTAATGCTTCTTTTCTATTCATAGTGTGCCTCCGTTTTTCTATATTTTTATTAAAACTAACATCATTTAAATTGCATATAATTAGTATACCACACTGTGTTATTTTCAACAAATCGGAAACGACCGAAATATAATGAATATTTTTTAACAAATATCCGACATAATTAGATATATTTGACATTTTGTGCTTTTAAACTCTATATTTGGTCATCCACTACATTATTAACCCTAAATATTTTACCACCCAATAGCTTTTTTTGTTGCTATTTTTCGAATTTGTTGAGTGTTTTGCCATACGATAAATCCCGACTTCAGATCCAGCAGAGAAAGCGTAATTTGATAAAATACAGATTGTTGCGATGTATTTTGCTGAGTGATATTTCCCACATTTCCATACATCATATATTGCGCACCTGTCATCGTTCCAAGTTGAATGGCTTTAGCTTGATCTACCATGCCACTATAAGCTTGAAAATCAAGCTGTTTTTTCGCTGCTGACATTGCATTCATGTCTACTAGTTGAAAAAGTCCTGTATTTAAAATTTGTGATGTGATAGCGTTAGAAATCATACTGGTATCAATATGCTGATCTGTATTATTTTGTATGCTATCTACATAAATGATTAATGCCCCCCCATTTTGTTTATATGCGTTTGCAATAAGTGGCGATGTGGAAAGTGAATTGACCATACCACTTGTTATGGTTTGCAAATCAGTTGAACTAAAATTTGTTGAAAGCGTATCTACTGCCGTTGGATCCGTATAATTTACTGAACTTGCAGACGTACATCCCCCTAAAATCACAACAAGTGATACACCCATTCCTAAAATTGCTATTTTAATCCAATTTTTCATTTTTTTCTCCTTTTTAATGAAAAAGCACACAAAGTGTGCTTTTCTTAGTTCGATACTTTTCTAATTTGTTTCGTATTTTGCCATACGATAAGACCTGATTTTAAATCCATCATTGACATTGTAATTTGATAAAATACTGAAGATTGACTTCCGTTACTTGCATTCATCGTGCCGATGTTTCCATACACCATATATTGTGCACCTGTCATCGTTCCAAGTTGAATTGCCTTAGATTGATCTACCATGCCACTATACGCTTGGAAATCAAGCTGTTTTTTCGCAGCTGCCATTGCATTCATATCTACAAGTTGGAAAAGCCCTGAATTTAAAATTTGTGATGTAATAGAATCTGATAGCATTCCTGCATCGATATGTTGATCTGTATTATTTTTAATGTTATCCACATAAATGATCATTGGTCCACCATTTTGCTTATATGCGTTGGTAATCATTGGCGAAGTCACTAAGGAGTTAACCATGCTGCTGGTTGTCATTTGTAAATCCGTCGAGCTAAAATTAGTTGAAAGTGCATCTACTGCCGTAGAGTCTGTATATTGTACCGTTGGGGCCGAAGTACACCCCCCTAAAAATACAACTGTTCCTAATGCAGCAACTGCTGCCACGATTATAAGTGCTTTTTTCATAATTCTCCTCCTAGTTAATTGGCTTTTGCCGATAGCATTACATTAAAACTGATGGCATTCGGTGTTGTTGCTGCTTGTGAAACAGTTTGTGAAAACCCTGCTTGAATTTGTAGCGGCGTCCACGGATTTTGATCATTATATGCCGTTCCATTTGCATCATACCACACAAATTTATAATATACCGTCTGTGTTGCACTGCTTAAATTGGTAACCGTTGCAATTCCATTTAATATGGATCCTATTCTTGTCATGTTTGTTGACGTTACTTTAATACCATTTGTCAATACTTGATTAGGGACTTGATTAGGTCCCGCTTGAATAGTCGGAGATGTTGCACACCCTGCAAATGCAAGTACAAGTCCTGCGGTAAGTGTCACCGCAATAATAATTTTTTTTAGTTTCATTTTTCCTCCTTAATAAGTTATTGCTCTTGTATAAAATTGTCCCCCTACTTGCATTACCCATAATATCGTTGTATGTCCAGCTACAATGTTTACAGGAATATTTCCACTTATTCCATAACTACTTGATAATTGATACATATAATTTCCTGAACTCATATACTGGTTGGAAATTTGAGCGTTATTTGGTAGCGTCACCCAACTACGTAGGTCCGCATCACTTGTCACAACATTGAAAATATTTAAAGCAAGTCCTGCTAGAGGGCTTTGATTATTAACCGCTTGTGTTGTGGCCTGTTGCGTAATGAATCTAAGTACGCTTCGAAGCATTATCATCGGCATTTGTTCGTCAAGTGCTTTTGCCGCTAAAGCTTGTACGCTCACAATAGTTTGCGTTTGCCCCATACTCTGGCCAGTTGTATTATTTGTAAGTGTTAGTGGCGTTATAGGTGGAAATGGACCTGCATAGATAGGAAGTGAAATATTGTGAAGCACATTATTTACGACAATAGGTAGATTAATACTTGTTTTCATAGGAACAAAATTCTGTTCATATAATACCACAAGTTGACCACTTCCCGATACTTGCACTTGATACGTAAGACCAAATGCTTTTTGACTTGCATTTAGCGCGCTTGTGCTGCCATTTTTATACTGCATATCCATTACTTTTTGCTGAATATATGTATTGCTCGGATCAATAGCAAGCGCTGATTTATAATCAATCAGTGCATCAGTATAATCCCCTTGCAATTCAAAAATCATACCTGTAACATAAAAAGTATAGGGGTTTTGATAAGAGTTTGGCACCTCTTTAGCCGCTTCAATCATGCTCGCATAACGCTTTTTATAATCATCTGCTTGAATATTAAAATTCTGTTGCTGCTTCGCTTGCTCATAAGCTTGATGTTGCTTTGCATTCATCTGAGCTTGAAACTCTTGAGCATCATCTGCTCTTCTCGCCTCTACCAGTGCTCCTGACAAATTATTACTAAAAAGATAATTCAACGCTTGATAGTTGTATACGAGAATTTGCTCATACCCAGGTAGTTGATAATTTTGAATATTATCATTAGTGAAAAGTGAAAGCGCACTGTTGGTAACTTGGCTTAATTGAACTTGTGCCGCCATATTTTGATTGTAAATAATTTGCTCTACAAGTGCATAGTTTTGCATACTATCGCTGTATTGGTAGCCAAATTGCTGTGTCCGGGCAAGTTCTGATAGATAGAGATTTTGCTGTGCTCCTCCCTTACTTGCAGGATTTTGTAACACCTTTTCTGCACTTGAAATATTATTTTTAGTAATGTCTGTCCGTACATCTGAAAGCTGTGACGTATAGGGAATAACCAGTGAAGAATTTGAACAACCTGACACAATTCCTATACTTAGAGTCGCCGTGGCAATCACGCCACCTATCCATATTTTTTTCATAATTACCCCTTACAATAAAAAAAAACTGTTCATGTATTATTATACACGTGATAACAGCTCTTTTTCAAGTATTTTATGATATAATTAAGTAAAAAGTTTCCATTTCTCACTTATATTCAATGACACGACTTTTTATTACAACCATTTTTCTTTCCACAGCCATTGCATTTCGAACTATTTTTACAACTTTTCACAATGGATTTTATGGCAATAACAACCGCAATTACAATAATAATTCCAACAATAACACCTTGCATTTTGCCTCCCAAAATTCTTTACTATTACTATATACTATTATACAACAAAATGCTTTGATTGTCAAAGCATTTTTACCGAAACTTTTTTTTAAAGTTCAAATTTGAACAATCAGGAGAATAAAATGAAAAAAATTATATTCATATTGTTATTTATTATATTTACACTTTCTCTGCTTGCACAAAGTCTTTCAGTTGCTACTTTTAATGTACAAAGATTAGGGGTTGCTCGGAAAAATATCTCTTATGTCTCACAAATACTGAATCTATTTGATATTACAGCGATTCAAGAAATTCAAAATCTCAGAGTGGTTGAACAACTCCAACGAGAAAATCCAAATTTAAATTTTCTCGTTTCAAAAGTGTCTGTCGGCAGAGGTTATAAAGAGTATTATGGATTTTCATTCAATCCCAAAAATGTATCGTTAACAGAGATTGGTTACTACCCTGGAAGTGGCTTTATGCGCCCCCCTTATGGGGCCATTGCTACTGTCGACCATAATACTTTTTTACTCATTACTGTCCACATCCAATTTGGCAAGTCACAGCTCATTCGTGAACAAGAGATAGCCCAGCTCCCAAACGCTATTAGTTATTTCACTTCAAAAGAACCTAATATCAAAAACATCATATTACTAGGAGATTTTAATATCGATTCAAATGATACCATTAACTATCTACTTTCACCTTCAAGTACGAAGCTTTTTCCCGTACTTGATAATTCTATTCTAACAACGATTGGAAAAAATGACTATGCGAATCAGTACGACAAAATTTATATAAGTAAAAATATTTTATCAATGGTCACTAGCAGCGGCTCAATTCAAATAAAAAATATTTCACTCGAAGCCTTTAAGAAATCCATTTCTGATCATCGACCTGTTTTTATGATGTTAAGTATATAGCAAATAAAAAAAATCGACATTTTTATTTGTGTCATAACGAGCATTGCCGTGAGCTCTATCGAGTTTGTAAAATAATTTATGTAAATGGGAGCTACTATAATAAAAATAAATTAAAAAAATAGAAAGTATTCTTTGGACAAATTAAATATACTCGAAATAAACAGTAATTTTAAACCGATTGAGTCGTAGAAATTAAAAGAAGAGAGCTTTAAAAGCTCTCTTAAGTTTTATTATAAAGAGTTGACTACTTAGTTCCACTTGAAGCAACTATTAGAATCTGTGAATTTATTTGTGTTACAGGGACAGCGCTTAGTGTACCATAGTTATAAAATCCTGTTGTAAATGCGTTTACATCTCCTGGTGCATTCATAGTAAGTTGAAGCTCATTGGCCTTTGGATTACTTGATTTTGTCATTCCAGTTTCTGAGATTACCAGAGCTTGGCCAGCTGCTAAAATACTATTAGAAAACATGATTTTTTTAATAAAGGATAAATTAAGAAAATTTAGATATTCTACCAATGAAATTGAATTATCAGCAAAAATATTTTATACTCTCGAAGACTTGAAATTATTGGAAAATGAGCATTGCTGAAATTAATTTTTTTACTAGAAAATTTCGCTTGACGTTCTTATTGCTCTCGTTTTTGTTTTTGTCTTTTTCCAATTTTAATTGCTTTAATGTCAAACCAAAATTTCACACCCAGCTCTGTATTAAGAACACCGTAATTACATTCTGATTTTTCCAAGATGTTTTTTACAATTGCAAGACCAAGCCCCGTTCCCCCATATTTACGATTTCTCGACTTGTCAATTTTGAAAAATGGTTTCCAAATATCTTCAAGAAATTGTTCTTCAATTTTAGAACCGCTATTTTCAATCTCTATCAAAATTCTATCACTTTTTTCAAATAGGAAAACATTGAGTTTACCATTGGTATTTAAATGGCTCACAGCATTACTTAAAAAATTTGTAATAACCTGCTCGATTCTAAATCGGTCACCTTCAACTAAGCTCTCCCTTTTTAGAGGAATAACTTCAAGCTCAATATTTTTCTCGAGAATATCTATTTGGTAAGGTTTTAAATTTTTCATAATCAACTCTTGAATATCAAAAATATCTTTTTTAATGTCAAATTGTAAATTTCCAAGTTTAATATAACTACTTAAATCATCTAATAATTTTGAAATTTTATACCCCTCATCAATAATAATTTGTGAGTACTCTTTCCGGGTTTTATGGTCAGGAACCATGTCCTCCATAATAACTTCTGCATACGTGTTAATTACGGTAATAGGCGTTTTTACTTCATGTGAAATATTAGAAATAAATTCAACTTTTTGATTCTCTAAATCTTTTTCTTTATCAATATCATCTTTAAGTTTTTCATTAGCGATTTTCAACTCTTGAATTGTCGTCTCTAAATCTTGAGAAAGTTTATTGATGTTCGAAGCAAGCATTTGCAACTCGTCACCCGTATTAATTGAAAGTTTTTTGGAAAAGTCAAATTTATTAATACGTTTAATCACGTCGTTGATCTCTAGAATCGGAGAAGTAATACGCCTAGTAAAAAAATAAATTAAAAATACCCCTAATAGAAGTACAACTATTCCACTATAAAGAAAAAACTCATTGGCTATATTCACAGCTTGTTGAATTGAGTCGACAGACGTTCTTAAAATATAAAATTTTGTAGGACTCTCTCTTTTAAAGTAGAGTGCATAATTCAAATTATTCAAAGACTGCCTCATTATCGCAAAACCCTGTCTATTAAGATGTGCAGCTGCGTCTTGGGCCGGTACTTCTGGAATTCCATTTTGAATCTCATAATCTAAAAAGGTACCCCCAGAAATATCTACAATTTGCACCGAAACATTATCACTGCTTTCAAGCTTCTTTCCAAGTTCTGGTGTAAATCCTGTTGTTACGAGCTCATTTGCAATCGTGCCAAGTCGGTTAATTTTTTTATAATAATAAAATTTATCTAAAAACATCGTATTTAAAACAATCGCAATCAGTACTGTTAGCAGGACTAAAAACGACATTTCCATAAATACTTTGTAAAAGATTTTATTCATTACTCTTTTACCTCTAACATATAACCGATCCCTCTAATGGTTTTAATCGCTTCGCTACCAATTTTTTTTCTAAGTTTTTTTACGTGTGTATCAATCGTTCTGTAATCGCTCTCAGAAAGAAGGCCCCACACATTGTTGAGGAGTTTTTCACGTGTTAACACGCTATTTTTATTTTTATAAAGCAAAACTAAAAGCTCTAACTCTTTTGGTGTCAAAGGCTCTTCTGCCCCTGCGACATCAACGGTATATGTATTAAGGTTGATTTTTACATTACCAAACGTAATTATTTTAGAACTTTCCAAATCCATTTGAAGAAGTTTTCTAATTCTAGCAAGTAGTACTTTTAAACTGTATGGTTTTTTCAAATAGTCATCTGCACCTAGTTCAAACCCCATTATTTCATCACTTTCTTGCGATTTTGCTGTAGCCATAATCACGGGAATATCAAGTTGGCTTTTCACTTCTTTGCACACTTCCCAACCATCTACCTTTGGAAGCATTAAATCAAGTAGTACCAAATCATATTTTCCATCATACACTTTGTTAATTGCTTCTTCTCCATCAATAGCTACATCAACAAAAAATCCATTCATTTTTAAAAAATCTCGTGTAACTTCTCTGATTCTATCATCATCTTCAACAATTAAGATTTTTTTCTGCATCTCGCCCCCTAATATTTTTATAATTACATATACATGATTTCTATCATCTAAACTGCACATATTATAACATTTTTAACTTAATATTGCTATAATTTTTTAAGTAATTTATATTGCTTTTTCCCGGAATATATTGAATAATTTTCACAACTGTGTTATACTTTAACCACGACTTTTTACAAATATTAAGTTTTTGTTAGTGGAAGCGCTAACACACGTTTTAAATAACCAAAAGGAGAAAACTATGATTCCTGTTTTCCAATTTGATAATTTACTAAAAGGGTATTTTATTTCTAGAGTTAATCGATATGTTGTTGAGTTAAAATTAGAATGTAGAACGGTTGTAATGGCTCATTTGCACGATCCAGGGCGTCTGAAAGAGCTTCTATATAGCGATAACCTTTTGCTCATACTCCCTGTTGAAAGTGATACACGTAAAACAAAATTTGATATTATTGCCGCAAAAAAAGAAGCTGTTTGGGTTCTTATTCACTCTGGATATCATCGAAAAATTGCCGAAAGCTTCTTTAAGTTTGACGAATTACTCCCATTTTCTTATATCAAATCGATACGTCCAGAGGTGAAAGTGGGGCAAAGTCGCTTGGATTTTCAATTTTCAACCTTAGAACGCGATATTTTTGTCGAACAAAAAGGATGTAGTTTAGAAATCAATGGAATCGCAAAATTCCCAGATGCTCCAACTATTCGTGGAACTAAACATCTTCGAGAACTCATTTCTCTTGTGAGACAAGGATATGACTCCGCAATTTTTATGTTTGTTTATCTGCCGGCAAAACTTTTTGAACCCAATATGAACACAGATCCTAAGTTTTGCACCGCACTAACTGAAGCACTAGAAGTTGGAGTTAAACTCCATGTATTTCAGTTTATATTAATTTATTATGAAAACACAGCCAATGCAATCTTATATTTCCAAAACAAACTCCCCTACTCCCTCAATTTTTCCTCATAATTTCACACATATTTGGTATACTAAACTAAAAATGAAATAAGGAGCTAAAGAATGTTTAAACGAATCGACAGAAATATCAATTTAGAAAAAATATGTATTATAATTGCTTCCCTACCTCTGTTTTCACAAACAAATGTCAACGATGAATACGCAATGATTGTTGTTAAGAACTGCTATAACAAATTAAAAGAATTTAGTTGTAGCGAAGATGAGCTGTTTGAGCGTATCACACTTCAAGCCACAAAACAGTTGTACCTCATATATGGAATCGGACATCATAATGACACTGAGTGTATTTTTAATGAAATGGATTCTATCATAAAAGCAAAATAAGAGAAGCTAAGTGTCTATATATTTTCTTTATGCTTCATAAATTTGTGATATCTCATCAATTTCTCTTTCTGAAATTTTCCTTTAACATTTATAGCCGTTTAACAAAACTGGATAGGTTATACTAAACTGGACAGTTTTAATAAGACCGTGTAAACTAGCACTATAAAATATGGAGTGCACATGGCTAAAAAAACAATTAAAAGTAAGAAAAGCACGTATTCAGAAGAATTTAAAAAGCAAATAGTGGAATTATCCCAGAGTGGTAAAAAGAAATGCGATATCATTCGGGGGGGAGTATGAGATATCAGGCACATTAATCCATAACTGGAATAAGCAGCTAGAATTGAAGTAGATCTATTCAAGCAAGCAGCGCTGATAATGGGACTAAAATATAAATTATACGGCAAAACGCCTGTAAATATTTGGTATCAGCAATATGTGAATTCCTAAAAATATCTAGAAGTACTTACTACTATGAAAGTACTCAAGTAACGCGGGATAGTACCCTTGCCAACAACTATAATATGATAACTATTGCTGATAATTTAGAAAATATTCCCAATACCCATTCATATACGGTTTTTTTCATGTTTTATCGCTTTTTAGCCGCCACGTATATTATACTCATCTTTCACATATTTATTGATACGTCTTAAAAATGAGTTGAAGAAAAAAAAAAAAATATGTTAAACTATTCTTTGTAATGCCTGGATGGCGGAACTGGTAGACGCATCAGACTCAAAATCTGACGAACTTCTGTTTGTGCGGGTTCGACTCCCGCTCTAGGCACCACTATATCTAAAATTAAGCCCCTTTAGAAGATATTTTCTAGGGGGCTATTTTATACACTCTTTTGTTTCGACTTACATTTGTTTTCAATAATCTATCTATTCCAAATACAATCGCAATATTATAAAATAATATTATACAAAATCCTATAATATCTCCTAAATATTGAATATGATAGGACTCATCTATATGCTGATACCTTGTCAATGACAAAGTTAGACAAAAAACTAACAATACAATTTGAATGATAAGCATTAAAAATTTTATTTCTGAAAATTTATCACGCGACAATACTCTTTCACTCTTAGTTTTGCTTTTAAAAATTTCATTCTTACCTTCGGACCCCATTTATAGCTCTTCTTGATCTATTTTCTTATCAATTAAAACTATTTAACTGGGCGAATTGTATAATTAACTGCAACAGAGTAAAATTATACCGCCCCACGAGAATAGAACAAAAAAAATTAAAAAGATATTCCAAAGTTGAAAGTATGATGAAATATAACAAATTGAAGGATGGCATGAGGAGAAAACTTTGGAGACAGTATACAGCAGTCCTTAAAACCAAAGTAGTCTTAGAGGTTCTAAAGAATGAAAAGATCCGCGCAGAAATAGCGACTGAATATAAGGTTTTACCTCAAAGTATCAACTCATGGAAGAAGATATTTTTAGAAAATGCCGAGATCGCTATGGATCCAAGTAAAACAGTAAAAAAATACAAAGAAGAAAAGGCAGAGTTAAGATCCAAAGAAAAGAGAAATACAAAGCTAATCGGTAAATTAACGATTGAGAAAGAGTGGGTTGCAGAAAAGTTAGAAAGCTTGGACTCAATAAATAAACTAGAATAGATTGAGTCGGAGCTATCAGAAATTGCGGCAACGCAGCAATGAAAGTTGCTGGGAGTATCTATAAGTAGGGTATACTACATACCCTACTTATACCGTGAAAAGAAGCGTCTTCTTGATGCTATCTTTGGGATATTTGGAAGAGTTCCTGTATACGGAGCAAGAAAAGTCCATCAGGCATTAAAAGAAGAGAGATATAACATCTCTGTGAACAGTGTATAAAATATAGGAAAGAATTGAAATTAGAGCTGATCTTATCGGCGAAAACTCCTAATCTATCACAACCAAATGCAGAGCATAAGAAATATAGCTATAAACTAGGGGGAATTGAAATATCTCACGTAAATCAAGTGTGGAGTACAGATATCACATACATTAAAGTTGATGGAGCCAATGTATATCCAGCAGCAATCATTGATTGGTATTCAAAAGCAATCTTGGCTTACAGTATTTCAAATACGATGGATACTGTTTTTGTAACCTCAGTATTAAATGAAGACATTCGATAACATGGAAAGCTAGAAATCTTTAATACTGACCGGGGTTCTCAATACACCCGTAATGATCACGCGAATATTCTGAGTGGAAATCAAATAGAAATTTCTATGGATGATAAAAGAAGAGCCACAGAGGATATTTGCATTGAAAGGTTTTGGCGTTCTGCCAAATGTGAGATGGTTTGCCTTTTTAATTTTGACTAAATGAAACATCTCAAAGAATCTATCAACAAGTACATTTACTTTTACAATTTTGAAAGTTACCATGAATCTTTAGGTTATCTGAAACCTATGGATGTTTACAATCAGAAATTATTAGTTCCAAAAATTAAAAGCAGAAAGAGAAAAAAATCTCTTTCTGCCGCTTAACCCTTAGAAATATCTTTTTTTGAAATCCTTCCTCATTTTCATGGGGCGATATATCAAAAGATTTTTTATTTTAGTTATTCTTTCCCATGCTTTTTTCAATTTCAATAATGATAAAGAAAATTATACAAGTAGCAATCATAATGCCCCAATCGTTCATAGAAAGCGCTCTGATACTAAATAAATCCGCTGCCGGTTTAATATATATTACGGCTAGTTGTAGTAGTAGTACGCTTCCCATCATCATACAAAGGAGACGATTTCCAAACAGATTTTTTTTCAAGACGCTACCTTTTAACGTTCGTGCAGAGAAGCTTTGAGTAATTTGAAGTAGCGCAATGAGAGTAAAGAGAACCGTTTGCCATTTATCACTACCATGGTAAATATATACAAGGGCCACGCCTATAGAAAGCAATGCAATGACAATTCCTACAAAGAGAGTTCTGATTCCAAATCTTCCTGCAAAAATTGATTTTTGCATATCATT